>JBCCZN010000052.1:0-15639 GCA_039187375.1 Pseudomonadota bacterium | reverse complement strand
TCGCCGGATGCCACGCCCAGCAACAATCGGCCATTCGATAGCGCATCCGCGCTCATCGCCGCTTTGGCAACGTGGGCCGGGTGGCGTAACGGCAGAATGATGCTGGAAACGCCCAGACCTATTGTAGAGGTGTGCATTGCCAGTGCGCCGAGATAGACGAACGGGTCCAACATCTGTCCGGCATCGCCAAAGCTTGGCACGTTGAACGGTACATCGCGAAGCCAGACTGCAGAAAATCCAAGCCGCTCAGCCAGCATGACACGCTCGAGATGGGCGTGCAGCATCGGTGTCGCACGATTTGGATAGGCCTCGATCGGCACGACCAAACCCAGGCTCAGCTTCCGGGGCTGGAACACAGCTTGATAGGCGGTGTTGATCGACCGGAATTCGGTTGACTCCAGTTCGTTGGATTGCAAGGCGTTCGCTGTCATGAGTCGTAGACTATTTGAAAGTTCTGGGCGAATAAATGATGCTGAGGGAACAATAGAATTCGGATTCAGAATATAATCCAGCGCTTGTTTCGAGACTGGCGAGAAAAAAGAAGTGCATACGGACGCGATTCGATTGTTTGTTCTCGCAGCCGAGCTGCTCAATATCAGTGCTGCCGGTCGGCAATTAGGGCTGGCGCCGGCTGTGGCAAGCGCACGCCTGGCAAAGCTCGAAAAGCATCTGGGTGCCGACTTGTTGCATCGTTCGACGCGCAAGGTCTCTTTGTCGCTGGAAGGGGCAGAGTTCTTGCCATTCGCCCGTGAGATTCTGGCTCAGGAAGATGCCGCGCTTGCGGCGCTGGGTCATGGCAGTGAGCAGGTACGTGGCACGGTGAGATTCGCTGCTTCCAGCACCTTTGCGCAGTTGTTTATTGCGCCGCTGTTACCCGAGTTTCTTGTGCGGTTTCCGGGCATTGATTTGCAATTGCGCCTGACAGATAGCCCGATGGATTTGATCGATGGGGGCTACGACCTGGCATTGCGCAACACGGCGATCGAAGATAGTAGTCTGCGCGCCAGGAAGCTCGCTGACGATCAACGTATTCTGTGCGCGGCGCCTGCCTATCTTCGCCAGCACGGCATACCGAAATCGCCGGGTGATCTGCATGCGCATCAAATCATCAATTTCCGGGGGCGCAGTGCACGAAGATTAGTGGGGCGCACCGATCAGCCAGATTGTCTATTTCCGCCGCGCGAGGCGAAGAGTCGAATCACCTGTGATGATGGCACCAGCATTCGCATTGCCACCGTGGCGGGTGTGGGCATATCGATGAACTCAGTCTGGAGCGTACATCGCGAATTGGCGGCCGGCACGCTCCAACGTGTGTTGCCAGACTATGAAGTCGAGGACGACTCGGCGATCTGGTTGGTTTATCCGAAATCAAACGTGCTCACGGCTAAGGTACGGGTGTTGATTGACTATCTGATCGAAGCGATTGGTGATCCACCAATCTGGCAACGATTGTCTTCCAAACACGAATTCTGATTCCTGAGTCTGCTGCTGTAACCGGCTTGAAGAGGTTTCTACGCTAGTCACTATTCTCAAGGTATCAGGAGCACGTACCCATGAAAGCGATGATTCTCAACAGCTATGGTGACGACGCCCGTTTCGAACCGACACAACTGCAAACGCCGCAAGTCAAAGCTGGATACGTACTGGTGCAAGTGGCTGCAACCAGTGTCAATACGGTCGATACGATGATTCGCCAACTTGGCCAAGAGAACTTACCGCTATCGCCGGATCTCCCTGCGCTGTTGGGTATGGACTTCGCCGGTGTGATTACGCAGATCGGTGATGGGGTAGAGGGGTTCAACATCGGCGACGAGGTCTATGGCTGCGCCGGTGGGCTTGCTGATCTGCCCGGCGCGTTGGCTGAATATATGCTTGCAGATGCACGCTTGATTGCGCACAAGCCGAAAACCCTATCCATGCGTGAGGCAGCGGCGATACCGTTGGTCGGTATCACCGCATACGAAGGTCTGACGCGAGCGGGTACAACTACGGATCAGTCGGTGTTGGTACACGGTGGCGCCGGTGGTGTTGGGCACATTGCAGTGCAAGTGGCAAAGCACTTTGGCGCGCGTGTGCATGCGACGGGCACAGGAGCCGATCAACTCGCGGCAATCGAATCCTTCGGTGCCACGGCGATCGATTTTCGGCAACACAACGTTGCGGACTATGTCGCTGAATTCACCAATGGCGCCGGTTTCGAGGTGATTTTCGATTCGGTTGGGGGTGCCAACATGAGCAATTCTTTCGAGGCGGCGGCACTCAACGCACAGATTGCCACTACCGTTTCGCTGCTTGAGTTAGATCTGACGCCAGCCCATTTCAAAGGACTATCAATTCATGTCATCTTCATGCTCATTCCGATGTTGCACGATCACGGACGCGCAAGACACGGAGATATCCTCGCCGAGCTGAGCCAGATTGTCGACGCGGGTGGATTGCGACCGTTGCTGGATACACAGGCATATGACTTGAATGAGGTGAACGAGGCATACGCGCGTCTAATCGGCGGGCAGGCAATGGGCAAGGTGGTGGTGACGCTCTAGTCGCCCCACCAGCCGTCGCGCATGACAAAGCTGATGCCCACGACCACCAGAATGACACCGCCGTAGATTAGCCAGGTCCATTGCTTGTAAATGCCAAACCCGATCATGGCAGCCCCGGCAATAATCAGAAACGCGATCATCAAAAGCTGAGCGGCAACCAGGCCGATGACGCCAGCAATGCCCTTGAAAATTTGCAAGACAGGATTGGTTGAAGCGCCGCGCATAACCACTCAAGAATAGCAGTTATACGCCGCTACCGAGGCATTGGTTTGTGTCCTGTGCTGTCGATTTATGCGTTTTGCAGTTGTTCTTACGCTATTGAGCATTGTGGCAGCGGATATTGCTGCCCAGATTCCGCTTGCGCGTGAGTTTCCGTTTCAGCGCTATCGACAGCAGGATGGTCTCAGTCGGTCTCTAGTGCTGTCACTTGATCAGGATAGCGATGGCTACCTCTGGCTTGGCACCTATGCGGGCGTCAATCGTTTTGACGGCGTCAGCTTCACCAACATGACGACCCGTCATGGGTTACGCGATAATTTCACCAATGTCGTCTATGCCGGTGCAGATGATCGACTCTGGGTAGGAGACGCAAACGGCGGGTTGACCCTATTGCGAAACAGCAGTGTCGTCGCCACGTTTGATCCGATTGAGAACAAGGAGACACCGATTCGCTCTTTGTTGGAATTTGGTGATTATCTTTATATTGGCACCGAATATCAGGGTATGCAGCGCTTATCGCTGACCGATCCGAACGCGAAAATCGAACCAGCACGGTTACCAATTCCTGAGCACGTTCTGGATATATCCGATCTAAGCACAGTTGATAACAAGACAATCTGGTTTCTGGATGTCGACGGGGCGGCTCATTTCGTTGATGTCGGTGCTTCTGAGTATCACAAAATCGAACAAGACACTTTCGTCACTGTTGTGCACGCTGAGCCGGACTTGGGTCTTTTTGCAGGTAGCATGGATGGCCGCATCGGAAAATGGAATGGACAGAATTTTGATTGGGGTGAGCCGCTAAGCGAAAACGCCGTATTCAGTCTGTTGTTTCGTGGCGATGAACTTGAGTGGGTGCAGGTCGGTCTCGAGCTGATTAATGCAGTAAATCAAGATCTGCGTTATGAAACCGGTGGCACCTTTGGCGCGGTAATGATTGATCGGGAAGGTGTGATCTGGAGCGGGACGTCGGATGGCCTACTTCGCTATCTGGGCGAGCGCTTTAACGTCTACCCGATCGATAAGGCCAATCCCTCCACGAAGATATTCTCTATGCTGCCTGATGTCGACGGAGATTTATGGCTTGGGACGGAGCTGGGTGTCGCGGTAGTTAAAGCGGATGGCTCAATCAACTATCTGGCTGAGCAGGAAGTGCTACCACCGATTGAGGCTCGTGGCATGGCGCGCTCGCCAGATGGTCAGAGTATCTGGGTCAGTCATATGTTCAGCGCCGTCTACCAAATTGACATCCAGTCACAGTCGGCAGAGCGCGTATTTCCAAACGAAGATGTCGATCTTCTGAACATTCAAATTGGACCGGATGGTGTTGTTTGGGCTGGCTCGTATGACGGTAAGTTGTTTCGATTTGATCCGGAAAGTGAGTCGTTGAATGTTCACGACATGGGCCTGGGCAATGCCATTTATGGCTTCGCCATCGATCGCAGCGGGACCGCGTGGTTTACGTCGAATAGTCTTGGTGTGTTCAAGATTGATGGCAACCATGCGGACGCCAAACCGGAAAAAGTGATTGATATCGAGGCGTTCGGTGATTCGAGTTTCATTACCTACCTGTCACTGGACTACACCGGCGAGCAGCTCAGAATTTGGTTAACCGGTACGAACGGCGGCCTTTTCTACTTTCAAGAAGGCAAGTTGGTACGACTGGCGATATCTCAGATGCTCTCTGACCAAACGCTGGATAATGTACAGGCTGTCGGTGATGGCACGATCATATTTAGTTCTGACCGCGGTATTTATCAATACGATCTGCAGCGAGAGGTGCTTGACCACTATGCCGCGCTGGATGGTCTGACGCCGATTTCTGTAACGACGAATGCGGCCCATCGATTCGGCGATCAATTTATGTGGTTAGGCACAAACGATGGCATTGCGACGATGGATTTGACTGTACCGATGGCGCCGCCCGAACCACCACAAAGCAGTGTCATCAAGGTGGAGTCTGCAGGTCAGGTTCTCTCGACCAATGGCAACGACAATACAGAATTGTCGGCAAGTGGCTTACTGTTCGAATATGCCGCTGTTTCGACACACAGTCCGCGTGGCATTGAATTCAGTCATCGCTTAGTGGGTGCTGATGGTAGCTGGAATGAGGTGGGCACCAACGTATCCGTGGAGTATCCGATTCTGATGCCCGGCGAGTATCGATTCGAGGTTCGCGCCAAGGGTGTCAGCGGCGAGTGGGGGCCGATTGATACCTTCAGTTTCGTTATTCCCACGCCGTTCTGGCGTACGCCCTGGTTCACGGTATTGTGCCTGACCGCAGCCGCGGTGTTGATTCTATTGGGTGTGCAGTTGCGCTTGCGTGCAATTGCGCAAGCCAACAAGCGTCTGACGGCAGAGGTAGCGGCACGCACGCGTTCGATAGAGGAGGCGAATAAGCAGCTCGAATTTCAAGCGAATAATGACGAGTTGACCGAGCTGACCAATCGACGTGCATTCGGTCGAACCATGTCGGAAATCGCCACGCATCCCGACAATGCCGACAAGACGTTTTTGGCCTTTCTGGATTTGGATCGATTTAAGGTTGTTAATGACTCCGCAGGCCATGCTGCGGGTGATGCATTACTCAAACTCGTGGCAGATGTGCTTCGTGCGTCAGTCCGCAATCAGGATACTGCGGCGCGATTGGGCGGAGACGAGTTTGCACTGATCCTGCGGTATTGTTCTGAAGAGCAGGCATTGCAAGTCGCCGAGCGCATCCGTTCAGAAATTTATAGACTCGATTTTCAATGGGAGGGTGAGACCTATCGGATTGGCGCGAGCATAGGCGTCGTACCGTTGTCAGCCAGTCCCGACAATCTGGAAGAGCTGCAGAAGCTCGCCGATGCAGCGTGTTACGAAGCTAAGGCTTCGGGACGCAATCGTGTGCAATTAGTCAGTCAAGATAGTGAGAGTGTTGCGGCGCACCGCGGTGATATTCGCTGGGTGCAAAAACTCACCGCAGCACTGGACAGCGATGATTTCGAACTGTTCGGCCAGCAAATTCAAGCGACACGCAATGCGGCACAAGATGTCAATCGTATTGAAGTGTTGCTGAAACTTAACGACGTCAAAAACGGTCGGTTGATTCCGACTTCGGCATTCGCCGCAGCTGCCGAACGCTATAGCTTGTTGACTCGGCTGGATGAATGGACGATCTCCCGAGTGCTGGATCGGCTGATGCATTCGGTGCTGCCGAGCAGCCAGCGCCAGCAGTATTGGGTTAGCCTGTCCGGTGCGAGTATCGGTGATCCACATTTCGCGGAAAATGCGGTGACCCAAATTGAGGCACTCAACTTACCGCCCAAATCACTGAACTTTCAGTTGACCGAAACAGCTGCCATTCGGAATGTGGATCAAGCTGTCGCGCTGATTCATGCATTGCGCTCACTGGGTTGTGAATTCTCTCTGGATGATTTTGGTATGACTCAATCGGCGTTCAATAGTTTGAAACGTCTGGAGGTGGATTTCCTGAAAATCGACGGCCAGTTGATCCGCGGACTTGCCAGCAATAAAACAGGGCAGATATTTGTGCAGTCGATTATCGATGTGGCTCGAGTCATGGGCATTCGAGTGGTTGCCAAGGCGGTCGAAAACATTGAGGACCTGCATCAACTTCGGAATATGGGTGTGGATTATGTACAAGGCCATCAGGTGCATCGACCGGAGATTCTCGCTGCCGGTGAGCTGACCGATACGATCAAGGTTAGTGCGAGCTTTTTCGTCTAATAATTGACACTCAAGTCGAGCGGCATTCAGACGCTTCAATGGAGAGGGAATTACACCGATCCACGTTTATGCGACAGATTCTGGCTCTCGCCACTTTTCTTCTGCTGATTGCGTCCGCGCACGCGCAGATCGCGCGCGAGCAGGACTGGCCGTTCGAGGTCTATGCGCAAAAGAACGGATTGAGTCAGCCGCTGGTCATGGCCATAGAGCAGGATGATGCCGGCTTTCTATGGTTGGCCACATTCGGCGGTTTGAACCGCTTCGACGGTAAGAATGTCCGCACGTTAACAACACGTCATGGACTGCGCGACAATTTCATCAATTCACTGACCTTTGACGACAGCAACCGGCTTTGGGTTGGCGATGCTAGCGGCGGTCTGACGATGATCCGCAATGGACGTGTCGAGGCACGGTTTGATCCGGACCCCGATAGTGAGAGCCCGGTGCGCTCGATCACTGTCATTGGAGATCAGGTCTTTATATCTACCGAATGGCATGGGGTGCGGTTACTCGACCTGGGTGACGAGCAACGACGCATTCAGGGCATCGAAGGTAGTCCGCCCAAGGTCTCCACGTTGGCAACCGAAGGCGATGACGTTTTGTGGTTTACCGATTACGACAATCAGTTGTGGCAATACCATCTATCAGATAAGCGATTCATCAAGACCGCAGAGACCGACATTGCATTTCTTTCTGGATCTCCGGAAACCGGTATTTATTTCGGTGATGGTCAAGGACGCGTTGGTCGGTTGATTGCTGATCAGATCGAGTGGGGTGAGTCGTTGTCGACAGAGTCGATTTATTCGCTGGCATTCGATGGCACGACACTGACCTGGATCAATACTGAAACGGAGCTCATTAATGCGACCGATCCACGTGTACGTTATGAGTCATTTAGTACACAGGGCGCCAGTTTCGTTGATCGGGATGGTGTGCTTTGGATTGGCACCAGTACCGGTCTCACGCGATTTCTAGGTCAACGCTTCAATATTTACTCTCTCGGTACCGATCGTCGGCGCGAGAAGGTCTTCGCTCTACAGCCTGACGCTTCCGGTAATTTCTGGATGGGCACTGAAAACGGACTCGCCTATGTTGACTCGAGTGGCGATTTAGTCGAATTCTCTAAGCTAAACGGACTACCGCAAGAAGAGATTCGCGCCATCAAATTTTCTGCTGATGGACAGTCCATGTGGTTTTCACATATCTACGACCGCGTTCATCGAATGGACATGCAAACCAAGCGTGCGGAGCCTGTTTTTCCTGCACAGCCGGATGTATTCCTCGACTTGGTTATCGACTCATCCGGTGCGATTTGGGCGAGTACCTATTCCGGCATTCTGTATCGCTATGATCCTCAGTCAGGAGTCACCACAGAACAGTCGTTTGGTACAGGCAATGCAATCTACTCGCTAGCTCTCGATAACGACCAGATGCTCTGGTTCACTGTCAATGACACTGGACTGTATCGCATGGATACCACTCAACCTGATTCGGCAGCGGAGCAAATCGTCGGCATCGATCAACTCGGGGATTCCAAATTTCTGACCCAGGTCAACTTAATCAACGAGCCCAATAGTCCTCAAGAAATTTGGTTTAGTGGTTCAAACGGTGGATTGTTTCGCTGGCGTGAAGGCCGGCTGGAACATGTCATCACCGAATCCAAACTCACAGATGAAACGATTGACATCGTCCAGCCGCTGCCGGATCAACAGGTTGTCTTCAGTAGCGAACGGGGCGTCTATCATCTGGATTTGAAGTCGGCGCAATTAGAGCACTATGGTGCACTGTCTGGATTTACACCCGTTTCGACCAGCGTACATGCCAGTTATTATGAGGGCGGTAATGCGCTTTGGATTGGCCATCCCAATGGGCTGGCCATGATGGACTTGTCGGTACCTGCGACACGAGCCAAGCCGCCTCAGCCGACGATTAATTCACTGGAGTCCGACGAGCAATCCTGGACGACGGCTACCGATGTACGACGCACGCTGAGCGCCAATGATCTCAAGGTAGAATTTTCGGCGATATCTACGCCGCACCCGGACGACATCGAATACAGCTATCGATTGCTCGGTGCCGGCGACGAGTGGAGTGACGTAACAACAAACCGATCGATTAAATTCTCGAGCCTGGCACCGGGTACATTCGAGTTTCAGGTGCGTGCACGCGGCAGTTTTGGTGGTTGGAGTGAACCGGCAGTCTGGTCGTTCACAGTGCCAACGCCATGGTGGCGCAGCGCATGGTTCATCGTATTGGCCGTGGTGATGTCGGCTTCACTGCTGTGGTTTGGCGTTCAGTTGCGCCTCCAGACTGTTGCGCGAACCAACAAACGTCTTAAAGATGAGGTTGCGGCTCGTACACGGTCAATTCAGGCGGCCAATCAGGAATTGGCTGAGAGCTATGAACAGTTGAAGGTCGAAACAGAAAGTCGGTTGAAATCCGAGGCGATACGCGCTGATGTTGAAGCACGTTTCCACCGAGCCTACGAGAATGCACCGATCGGTATGGCCTTGGTGCGACTGGATGGTGCTGCCTATAGTGCAAATCCAAAGCTGAAGGAGCAATTCTGGCCCGGATCATCGCCCGATGATGCTGAGCCGCTAGTCGACATTCTTGCACCGGAGCAAAGAGATACCTTCAGACAGTTCTGGAGTGAATTTTGTACAAGCGATCAAATCACCACGCACCATCAATTCCAGTGTATTGATGCATACGGTGATGATTGTCGTGTGGATTTCCAGTTATCCAAGGTCAACAACAGTGACGGTGCACTTGCGTACGTTGTTCTAATGGCTCACGACGTGACGGAAAGCCATGCCATGACCGAGCGCCTTGAGTTTCAAGCCAATTTTGATGAGCTAACTGGCCTAACAAATCGACGTGCATTTTCGAATCATCTTGAGTCAATTGCGCAGACGGACCATGACCCGGATCAGATCTTCCTGGTGTTTATCGATCTGGATCGCTTCAAGGTAGTCAATGATTCTGCTGGTCATCAAGCCGGCGATGAGCTTCTGAAGATTGTCGCAACGACTTTGACCAAGTGCACGCGACCCACCGATGTGGTTGCAAGACTTGGCGGCGATGAATTCTCATTAATACTAATGGACTGCCCCGAGCGAGAGGCAATGGCAGTCTCGGAGCGTATTCGAAATAGCATCCACGAGCTCGAATTCCTATGGGAGGGAAATGCTTACCGGATTGGCGCGAGTATTGGTGTCGTGCCGCTTGCACACAGTCCGGCGAATTTGGAGGAGTTACAGAAAGTGGCTGATGCGGCGTGTTACGCAGCGAAATCGGCAGGGCGTAACCGTGTTCACCTGGTCGCCGGTAGTGAAGATCTAGCGTTGGAGCACCGTGGCGATATGCGCTGGGCCCAACGACTGAGCGAGGCGATCGACAACGATCGGTTTGAGCTGTTTGGTCAGCAGTTACACTCGGCGAAGGACGATGACTCAGAGGTTGTTCGAATTGAGGTGCTGCTGCGCATGCGCGATCGTAAAACCAATAAGCTCATTCCACCGTCCGCATTCATACCGGTCGCCGAGCGGTATGGCCTGCAGACTGCATTGGATCAATGGGTCGTTGGTCGTGTGCTGCGTTTATTTGGCGACGACATTTTACCGTGTGCGACACAGCAGCAATATTGGGTGAATCTCTCGGCCGCGAGTATTTGCGATCCGGCATTCGCCAAGTGGGTAGTGACCCAGATCACTGATTCTAAATTGCCAGCGGGCGCAATGAACTTTGAGATCACCGAAACCACCGCGATTCGAAGTGTCGATGTCGCGGCATCACTGATCAGTGAGCTGCGTGCGTTGGGCTGTGAATTGTCATTGGATGATTTTGGTACGGCATTATCTTCGTTCAATAATTTGAAACGACTGAATGTCGACTATTTGAAAATTGACGGTCGACTGGTACGCGATGTACTGACCGATCAGGCGGACCAGATATTCGTCCAGTCCATCATCGATATTGCACATACCTTGGGTGTTCGCACTGTTGCCAAGATGGTCGAGGATCCGCAAACCCTGGCCTTGATCAAGGACATGGGTGTCGACTTTGTGCAGGGTTTCGTTGTCCATCGTCCGGAAATATTGCTTGCAGGTGAGTTGACGGAGACCGTCAAGGTCGCCAGTAATCAGTAACGCTCAGGCGTGTTGCCCTGCAGCATGTGCCGACGCCCATGCCCACTGGAAGTTATGCCCACCCAGGTGCCCGGTGACATCAACCACCTCACCAATGAAATACAACCCGTCGACAGTTCGCGTCATCATTGTTTTGGAATCCAGCGAGCGGGTATCCACCCCACCCAGCGTGACCTCAGCGGTACGATACCCTTCCGTGCCCGACGGTTTGATGCGCCACTGATTAATGCGCTCGCCCAGGGCCTGCAATGCGGCGTTGGTCCAGTCGGCTAGTGCCCGAGTGGTCTGTTCCGGCGCCACGATATCTGCCAATGCCTGCGTCAGCGCTTTGGGTAAGGACTGGCGTAGGATCGCCGCGATCTTCTGCTGGCTGCCATCGTTCTTGGCCGCGAGCAGCGTATCTGAGGCATCGATGCCCGGTGCCAGATCGATGTCGACAAACTCCCCCTCACGCCAATAGCTGGAGCTCTGTAATGCGGCAGGTCCGCTCAAGCCGCGATGGGTGAATAACAACCCGTCGGTGAAGCTTGCACGCGCGTTGACTGTTGCATTCACGCTAGTGCCAGAGAGCTGTTGCATCATGTCGTGATGCGCGCCGGTGAATGTGAAAGGAACAAGGCCGGCGCGTGTGGGCAACACCGGTAGATCAAATTGCCTCGCCACACGGTACCCGAAATCGCTGGCACCCATTTTCGGAATCGACAAGCCACCGGTTGCAATCACTAAGGACTGGGAACCGAACAAGCCATGGCTGGTATCAACCCGAAACCCTGCCGCATGCTGACTGACTTCACCGACGTTAACATCAGTTTTGATGATGACATTTGCATCAGCACATTCACGCGAGAGCATCGACACAATCTTCTTGGATGAAGCATCGCAAAATAACTGGCCCGGAGATTTCTCATGATAAGCAATACCATGCTTATCGACTAATGCGACAAAATCGTAGGGTGTAAAGCGTGCCAGTGCGGACTTGCAGTAGTGCGGATTGTCAGAAATGAAATTCCGTGGGGTGCTGTGCAGGTGGGTGAAATTGCACCGGCCGCCACCGGACATCAGGATTTTCTTGCCAATGCGATTGGAGCCTTCCAGAACGACGACTTTGCGTCCGCGCTGCGCAGCGGTCATCGCGCAGAATAAACCGGCTGCGCCGCCGCCAATCACCACAATGTCTGTCGTTTGCACCTGCTATCCCGCAATTTAGTGCGGGCAACTGTTCGGCTCCGCTTGGCGCTATCATAACGTCAATTCCGTTCAGTAGCCGGGCGTTTGCTATTCGTTGCATGCCGCGGCGCGGGATAGGATCATTACCCAATGAGAGTTTTGGCCGCCTGTTGTCTTGTGTTGCTCGTATCGGCGTGCACGCCTTCGATCAAGGCGATTTCCGTTGGCACCGGCGAACCGGGCGAGTCATTACCGGTGTTGGTCGAAATCGACGCAGGGCGTACACAGATTGACAGCGTGACGCTGGAGGTTAGACGCGTGGGTGATGTCGATTTCACGCCGATGGAGATACTCGGTGGCGAAGCGGGTGACTATCGTGGCAGTACTGCACGGCAGGCACCCGGAGACTATGAGGCACGCATTAGTGTCGACTATGACCGCGGCAGACTACTGGGGGTCAGGACACTAAAAAGTGAACTCGTGCGATATCAACTCGGCTGGCCGCAAGGCACATTTGGTTTCGACACGGACGGTCAGGGATGGCAATTCAACGGTGTGATCAACCATGACGCAGTACTACCGACGTGCGGTCGCAGGTTGACGGAGTCGATCGAGTTGGATCATATACCGACCGGTTGGCCGCAGCTGCGTCCAAAGGAAAACGCCGTTTACTCCGGTGCCTTGTCGGTTACGCTGTCGGCAGATTGTTACCCCAAGCAGGCCGCTGAGCTCGCGCAGCCGGGCAGCGCCTATTGGGGGTTTGAGTTGATTTCCCCGGATTTGCGCGGGATCGACGGCTGGCAGAGTGCCACCGGTGTGCGGTTTCGTATTCGTTCTGAGGTGCCCGGCTTGCTCGCAGTCATATTGGTTCGCAGCGCAGGTGGAGAGGTTGCGCAATGGGTGACGCCATTGTTGGATGACAGTCCGATCTTTGATGCCATCACGCCGCAGTGGCAGACGCTTCAACGCAAGCAGATGGTGTCGGCCGGGGCTGGTGTGCAGCAGATTTTGATTCGCGTGTTTGGTGAGCCGTCAGAGTCGGCTGAGTTCGATCAGGGGCGTGTGTCGATAGACGTGGTCGAGCCACTGTCAGACTAGCAGCCAGGATTGGCCGCCCGCACCTACTGCGCCAGCGCTGCCTGCAACAACCAGGCGTTAAGCCACTGGGTCGACTCGTAACTGAAATCCTGCTCCGCAAGCAGTCGTCGCTGTAGGTCGGGTAAGTGAGCCGCACCATAGAAAATCGCCAGGCGGTTTTTGCCGGTTTCGATTTGCTCGGCAAGGACCTCGACAGCTTTTGCGTTGCGCGCTCCGATGATTGCCGATGTTTCATCATTGCCGAACAGGCCGGGTACCTGATCTACCGACGCCAATTCGCGCGCGAACAACACTTTCATGCGATCTTCTGGTGCCACGGTCAAGTCTTTGATCATTTTGCGAGGGGATTGTCGCAATGTTGAGCGTGCCCCTTCGCGAATCGCGAACGACATGGCCTGCCAGGCGGCGACCATCGGTGAGGGCGTGTTGCGCACCAGTGATTTGCCAAATTGCTCGGGTGTCAGGTCCGCATGAACAAAATTGTCTGCGCGGTAGTCAATTTCATCCAATTGATATGACAGCGATAGTCCATTTTTCATTGCCATTTGCAGACTGGACAACACACTGTCGTGTTCTTGACCGGGGGTGATCGTCGCGTTTTCCGGTGCGATCAATTCGAATAGCACCGCATCATACAACCGAAAATCGGTATTCAATTGTTGGTAATACCGCAGATCGCCGACATGAACTGCGCCGACCAGATCGACGGCAATATCGCGATCGCCTACGCGCTTGGAATAGCTCGCGACAGCGACCTGCAGATGTACAGGGGTGCCGCGTTCATCATTGACAATGCGCACAAAATTGCTGGCACCCACGCGGTCTTGATCCGCATGCGCCGACGGTATCGCTGTGAAACTGGTCAGCGTGAGGGCGAGCGCGAACAGCGTTGGAGTCAGTGTCCTGGTAAGCGTCATTGCCCGATTTTGATCTGTCGCCACCTCCATAGCAACAGTATCAATAGCGACAACCATGACACGCTACCACCACCGCCACCACCGCCACCGGACGGTGCAGGTGCAGCAGCCGGCTCAGGGTTGACGGTAATGTCTCCCGAGGCGGTGTCATTGCTGCTGTCCCGGTCGGTGTCCGCGCTGGCCACTGCCAGTTGGTAGCTACCCGAACCTTCGTTGATGCCACTCACAGTGATTTGTACGACCGACTGTGCACCGGCCGCCAGGCTGTTTGCAGAACAACTGACATCTCCAGCGGTCACGGTGCAATTACCGGCAGGCCACGAAGCGGCAGTGAAGTTGAAGTCGGCGTCTGAAACCGCACTAAAGGTCACATTGGTGGCACTGATGGGTGCCAGATTGTTCAGCTGTATGCTGATTGTATTCGTGCGGTTGACACTAACGGTCGTCGCGGCGGGCGTCGTCACGGCGAGATCGACCGCTTCATTAATTGTCATCACATTGCTGTCGGTGTTGTTCGACGCAACTGTGTCGCCCGGCGTGACAACTTGTGCGTCAAACACCGCCAGCCCTACTGCTGTCGCGGTCACATCAATATTGATATTCGCCGCTTCACCGGCGGCCAGAGCACCCAGTGCACAGTCCAGTGCGCCCGCCGCTTCGGTGCAGGTGCCAACGGTTGTGGACGCAGCATTCACATCGACGTTGCCCGGTAGGCTGATTGAGGCATTGACATCGCCTAGGTCAGCGGCCCCGGCGTTGGTGACTGTGAAGCGCGCCTCGAAACTGTCGCCAAGCAGAAACGCACGATCCGGCAGGTCCGAGCGAATGCCGGCATCGGTTGACGTCAACGCGGTGATGCAGGCGGATTGGGCGACGTGGCTCGCGATTTCCGACAGGCTGCACTGCGAAAACGTACTTGAATTATTTAACCTCGCTGCCATCAAAAAATTCTCGGGCGTCGAGGCACAGTTGGCATCTGGGTCGCTGTCGTGAGGAGCGCCAAAGTTGTGACCAAACTCATGTGACAACACCAGCGAGTCGATTGCACTGGTGCGTGTCGCCTGTGTCAGGGCGCTACCGAATCGACCGCTGCACAGTGCCCGTCGCCAGGCGATACCTACCGTTGAACCGTCAAGATCCTTGCCGGTGAATAGATGCGTCAAGCCGTAGCTGCGTTGTTGTGAAGAGGCCGCCCTGAAGTCCGAAATGGCATCCAACATCTCACGTGCTGCGGTGACGTTGGGGTCAAACGGATCGTTGAGTTCATCGAAAATCTGGATATCCGCCACGGTGAGTTGTACGCCAACCTGTTCACTGAAAATGCCGTCAGCAATATTCATGCGGGCAACGATTGCATCGTTGGTGCTGGCGGCTGATCCATTGCGGTTCAGGTAGGTCGAGTCTGCAACGACCCCAACCAGAATTTCCTGTGTCGCGCCGACGGCCTGTGACGGCTCGAGCGGGCTGCCTTTCGCAGCATGCGGCGATGGCTTGGCGATCAGATCGCTCGCCGTGTGAATGTGTTCGGCGTCATCACAACCCAGCACACCGGGTGGAATGACCACATCATCGAGTCGGTAGATCGACAGGGTTTTGGTCCGCTGCGCTTGATCGTTCGCCAATTGGTCTATGCCGACAAACTCCTGGCCCGTCCAGAGGATGCCTGACGGGATGCCATCGGTGACATTGATCCGTGCCCATGAGCCAGGCATACCATCAATCGTGCCGCGATAAGTCTGAATCCCGCCATCGGTATTGAATTGCCGAGTGAGTCGGTCGTTGCGATTGAGTGTGATCTTGAATTGTCGACTCAAT
>JBCCZN010000051.1:0-16078 GCA_039187375.1 Pseudomonadota bacterium | reverse complement strand
GCGTACCGACCCTGTTGATCGGCTTAACCGTCGTCGGCATCGCGACCTCGGCCCCCGAAATTCTGGTGTCTATCGTCGCAGCACTGGATGACAAACCGAGCCTTGCAATCGGCAATGCGATCGGCTCCAACATTGCCAACATCGCATTAGTGTTGGGCGCGACGGCAGTGTTGCGACCGATTGCGGTGATGTCGCGCACGCTGCAACGGGAAATGCCCGCCCTGCTGGCAGTGACACTGCTGGCGGTGGCGTTGTTTTTGGATCTGGAACTGAGCCGCGTTGATGGCATCGTGATGCTAATCGCGCTGGTCGTTGTGATGTATTGGATCGTACGTCTGGGTTATGAGACCAACACCGGTGATCCCATCGAGGCCGAATACGAAGCGGAAATTCCGAAGAACATGTCGATGCGCGTCGCCGGCGGCTGGTTTGCGCTCGGGCTGGCAATCCTGCTGATCGGCGCTGAGTTGCTGGTCAATGGCTCCACCAGCATTGCACGTAGTTTCGGTGTCAGCGAATTGGTGATCGGTGTCACGCTGGTAGCGATCGGTACCAGTCTGCCCGAGTTGGCCGTGTCGCTGATCGCGGCGGCCAAGGGCGAACAAGGGCTGGCGATCGGCAACATTATCGGCTCGAACATGTTCAACCTGCTGGCGGTCATCGGTGCAGCGATCATCATCAAGCCGGCAACCGTGTCTGTAGTCGTCCTGTCGCTGCACATGTTCGTGATGATCGCGATGACGCTGGTGCTGTTCGCGATGGCCTACAATTACAGCGGCGCCGGGCGGATCAATCGTATTGAAGGAGGCGCACTGCTGTTGTCCTTCATCGCCTATCAAACCTACATTTTGTCGCAGAGCCTGGGCAATGGCTGACGCCGCTACACGCCGCGCGCAAGCAATACGCGTGCTGAACATAGAGGCAGCGGCAGTGTCCGCTTTGTCAGCGCGAATCGATGCGACGTTTGAAGGGGCGTGTCAGCTGTGCCTGAAATGCCGGGGTCGCATTGTCGTCAGCGGCATGGGTAAATCTGGTCATATCGCCAGCAAAATTGCCGCCACGCTGGCCAGTACCGGCAGCCCGGCGTTCTTTGTCCATCCCGGAGAAGCCAGTCATGGCGACCTGGGCATGATCACCCGGGACGACGTTGTACTGGCCATCTCCTATTCTGGCGAGACGGAAGAACTCACGCGCATCCTGCCAATCATTGCCAGGCTGGGCGTGTCTTCGATCAGCATGACCGGCAATCCGGATTCCACACTTGCACGGCGCACCGATGTGCACTTGAACGTTCACGTCGATGAGGAAGCCTGCCCTTTAAATTTAGCGCCAACGGCCAGTACCACAGCGACGCTGGCACTGGGAGACGCGTTGGCCGTTGCGCTGCTCGACAGTCGCGACTTCACGAGCGAGGATTTCGCCCGCTCCCACCCTGGCGGCAGTCTGGGCAGAAAGCTCTTGCTGAGAGTCGATGATGTCATGCATACCGGCAAGGACGTGCCAAGAGTGGCGCAGGACAGCCTGCTATCGGCGGCCCTCATTGAAATGAGCGCCAAGGGCCTGGGCATGACGACGATCACAACCGCGTCCGGCGCATTGGCTGGCATCTTCACCGACGGCGACTTGCGACGGCTTATCGATGGTCAACGCGATTTACGCGCTTTGACGATCGGCGAGGTGATGACAGCACCGTGCCGCAGCATTCCACCCGATTCGCTGGCTGCCGAAGCGGTCAATCTACTGCAAACGCACGGCATCAGCGCTCTGCCGGTCACCGATCAGGACAACCAGGTCGTCGGCGCTCTGAACATTCACGATCTACTGCGTGCGGGGGTGATGTGATGGCTGGATCGGTATCTGACCGCAATGCTCGCGACAGCCTGGCGGCGATTGAATTGCTGGTGCTCGATGTGGATGGCGTTCTGACCGATGGACGCTTTGCACTGGATGCCGACGGTCGCGAAATCAAGACCTTTCATACTCAGGATGGCTTTGGCCTGCGCCAGCTGCAGGATGCCGGTGTCACCGTAGCCATTATCACCGGACGTGAATCCGCCGCCGTCTCGGCGCGTGCGGCGGAACTGGGCATACGTCACCTGCATCAGGGCAGTCGCTCCAAGCAAGACGCGATGCACGCGGTGTTAAGCGCTACCGGTGTCGGCGCAGACGCAACCGCTGCAGTCGGTGACGACATACCCGATCTGGCCATGTTCGCTGTGGCGGGTATCAGCATTGCCGTTGCCAATGCTGTCAGCGAAATAAAAAATCAGGCGGATCTGATCACCACCCGACGCGGTGGCGAGGGCGCAGTCAGAGAGATTGCTGACGCGATCCTGGCCGCGCGTCAGGCATGAACGCTCGATCACTGTTGCTGCTGATCATCTTGATGAGCCTGGCCATCGGCAGCGCCTGGCTGGTCCGACCCATCGCTGAAGATGCCGATGATAGAGAGCGCCCGCCACCGATTCGCTCGGGCTACTACGTGCTCGACGCGATGATCTACAGCGGCAATGCTGGCACCCGCGGCGCCTACGAGATCCGTGCCCGCGAAGCGCAGCAATCGGCGGCCGGCGAGCCGATTTTATTGCAGGACATCGAAGTCAATTACACTGGCGATGCAACGCTGGCTTGGGATATTCAGGCCCGCACAGCCGCGCTGAGCGAAGCGAGTGGCTACCTGGAGATGGCGGGTAGTGTGGTGGCGACACGCCGCCCAGGCGGCGATGCGCAGCCACTGATCGTCAC
Organism: Pseudomonadota bacterium; assembly: GCA_039187375.1. GTDB lineage: Bacteria > Pseudomonadota > Gammaproteobacteria > Steroidobacterales > Woeseiaceae > CALBPI01. The sequence goes on along the minus strand of JBCCZN010000051.1, from coordinate 13,333 downwards.
GACTGAGCGACTGGCATTCGACCCACAGACTGATCTAGTCAGCAGCGATGAACGCGTCAGGTTTGCAATCGGCACCGGCATTCTGGAAGGCACCGGTCTTCGGGTACACTTGAGCGATGACACGCTGGCTCTGCAATCCAACGTCCGAGGCGAATATGCGCCGTAGTTCGGTGCTGACGACGCTGACGATACTGGTCGTGCTGTCGTGCGCCGCGAGCGTTGCCCAGATTCAAACCGCTAATTTGCCGATTCTTCTCGATGCAGAGAACTCCTCTCTGGATCTTGCCAATAACCGCAGCGTGTTCCAGGGCCTGCGTATCACGCAAGGCTCGACGCGCATCGAGGCGCGCCAGGCCGAAACCGCCGCGCGCAGCGATTTCACAGATAGCGAGTGGGCGTTTTCTGGTGAAGTCTCGGTCAAGGTTGGCAGCGCTCGCATCAATGCCGATACCGCCACACTGTATTTTTCGCAACGCGAATTGAAACAGGCGCGCGTGTCGGGCAACCCGGCCCGTTTTGAGGACCGGGATCCGGTGACCGGTGCAATCACTCGTGGACAGGCGCAGACATTTGTCTACGACCTGGCAACTGGCATCGTCAGGTTCGAAAACAATGCCCGTGTCGCTGATGAGCGCAACGAGGTAGCCGGCAAACTACTGGTTTACAACGTCGCAGAAAAAAAGGTCGAATTTGAAGGTGATGCAGCAGCCGGTGAGCGTGTACAAATCGTCATCCAACCACCTGAACAAGATACTGAACAGCGATTGAGAGATGCCTCATCGGATGCACTCGAATCCAGTGGCGTCACACCACCAAACGATGACGACACACCACCGGAGCGCTGATGAGTATTCTCAGTGTTCAGAACATTGCCAAGCGGTATCGGTTTCGCGAAGTCGTGCGCGGCATTTCACTGGAGATCAAAAGCGGGGAAGTCGTGGGACTACTGGGCCCCAATGGTGCCGGCAAAACCACAGCGTTCTACATGATCGTGGGCCTGATCAGCTGCGATCAGGGTCGTATTCTGCTCGATGGCAATGACCTGACCCGCGAACCGATGCACCGACGCGCACAACGCGGTGTGGGTTACCTGCCCCAGGAAGCTTCAGTATTCCGCAAGCTCTCGGTCGAGCAGAATATCCTCGCTATTCTCGAAGCACGACACGATTTGAATCGGCGTGAACGCTACCAAAAACTCGAGCAACTGCTCGATGAGTTACACATCGGCCATGTACGCACCAGTCTTGGTTTAAGCCTCTCCGGTGGCGAGCGTCGACGCGTTGAAATCGCCCGGGCACTGGCGGCCGAGCCGCAGTTTATTTTGCTCGATGAGCCGTTCGCCGGTGTCGATCCGATTTCGGTGATCGACATTCAACGCACCATTAATCACCTTACCGAACGCGGTATCGGCGTCCTGATTACCGACCACAATGTCCGTGAAACGCTGGGCATTTGCGGCCATGCGAATATACTCAGTGACGGTAGCCTGATCGCAACGGGCACACCTGCGGACATTGTTGCGGATCGACATGTTCGTGAGGTCTATCTGGGCGACGACTTCACGCTCTGACCAACCTGACCTTATGTGATCAGGGTTGCAGCGGTGAGCGCCCAGATGGGTTAAGTTAACGACATGATGCACACGGGACAGTGCTTTTGTTAAAGCCCTCCATACAACTCAAGCTCGGTCAGTCGCTGACCATGACGCCGCAACTGCAGCAGGCGATCAAGTTGCTGCAATTGCCCGTTATGGACCTGAATCAGCAAATCGCTGAAGCGCTCGAGTCAAACGTCATGCTTGAGATGGAGGATTTGCCGGATGCACCGAAAGTGGATGCGGCGAGCACGACTGAGGTCGTCACGATTGAACAAACCGATTCCTGGCGTGATGTCGGTCGCGGCCAGGACTCGAGTTTCTCGGGACCGGATCGCTCAATGGCAGATTTTGCTGATGATCGAGAGGCCTCACTGCGTGAGCATCTGCTGACCCAGCTCGAAACCGAAAGCTTCACCGACGAAGAACGTATTATTGGCGAGGTCGTCATCGATGCAATCAACGAAGAAGGTTATTTGTTTGAAACGCTGGAGGATATCCACACAACACTAAACGAGCCGGCGGTGACACTCAGCCAGGTCGAACGCGTGTTGGTCAAGATTCAGCATTTCGACCCATTAGGCGTTGGTGCCCGCTCCCTGGCTGAGTGTATACAGCTGCAACTGGCGCCGTACCCGCCGAATACGCCCGGGCTGGATGTCGCCCGGCGCATTGTTGACGAGTACCTATCACTGGTAGCCGAGCAAAACTACTCTTTATTGCGTCGGCGCCTAGCAGTGGATGAGACACTATCGCCGACGCAATGGCGCTAATCCGAGCCTGTCAGCCTAAACCCGGACTGGCGCTGAGCAGTGAACGCACGCAATTCGTGATTCCCGATGTATTTGTCCGCAAGGTAGACGACCAGTGGATCGTCGAGATCAGCCCGTCGGGCGTACCAAAGATCAATGTCAATCAACAGTACGCGGAGCAGATTCGTGGCGGCGGCGCGGAGCTTTCGGTGTTGCGCAACCAATTGCAGGAAGCGCGGTGGCTGGTGCGCAGCCTGGAGATTCGCAACGACACACTATTCAAAGTTGCCAGCACCATCGTCAAACGACAGATCGAATTTTTCGAACAGGGCGAAGAAGCGATGAAGCCGATGATCCTGCGCGACATCGCTGAAGCGATCGAAATGCACGAGTCAACTGTGTCGCGCGTCACCAACAACAAGTACATGCACACGCCGCGAGGCGTATTCGAATTCAAGTATTTTTTCTCCTCGCATGTCTCAAGCACCGATGGGGATGACCAGAGCTCCGTCGCCGTACGTGCCAAGATCCGCAAGCTAATTAGCGCCGAAGACCCAGCCAAGCCACTCAGCGACTCGAAAATCACTGCGTTGCTGAAGGAAGATGGCGTCCAGGTCGCCCGCAGAACGGTCGCAAAATACCGCGAAGCCATGAACATCGCGTCGTCCAGCGAGCGCCGTGTTCGCCCACCACGCTAGGCTCGGCGGGTATTGCCGAATATTTTGTGATCCCCGTGCTTGCAGGCACGCGGTGTTCGGCGCATTATCAAGCCATATCATTCGACCAGCGCTTGGCTGAATCGACTGTAAGCAATTGATTTTTAACGGGCACTAAGGAGGACCCGGTTACCGCCAAAAACCTACTACCAACCGTACTCAGGAGAACGCTATGCAACTAAACGTCACTGGACATCATGTCGACGTGTCGGCCGCATTAAAGGACTACGTGGGGAGCAAAATGCATCGAATTGAGAAGCATTTTGATCATGTAACGGATGTGCACTGCATTCTGACGGTAGAGAAGCTCCGGCATAAGGCCGAAGCCACCGCCAACCTTCGCGGAGCCCGTGTGCACGCTGAGGCAGTCGAAGAAAACATGTATGCCGCCATTGACGGATTGGCTGACAAACTCGATCGATTGATTCTGAAGTACAAGGAAAAACGCTGTAACCACCACGCCCGCGGCGGCGCCCGCGTCAGCCACGCCTGATCAGACTGTTGCCTGCCACTACAGTGGTGGCATAATTGGAATGAGCCGTCGGTGGCATGCCATCGACGGCTCATTTGATTACCCACAAGCCGCCCCTGCGATGACGCTGCACTTCTCAGACCTGCTCTCTGCCGACCATGTTCACGTGGACATCAACGCGTCGAGCAAGAAACATGCGATCGAGCTGTTAAGCGATGCGTTGGCAAGCAGTTTGCCCGACGCGTCAGTCGATGATGTATTCCACGCGTTGCTCGAGCGTGAACGGCTTGGGTGCACGGCGTCGACCGGTGGGGTGGCGTTGCCGCATGCGCGGCTCGCCGGCGTCAGCAAGCCACTGGCGGTCATGCTGCGACTGAACACCTCGATCGATTTCGATAGCACCGATGGCACGGACGTCGATGTTCTATTCGGTTTTCTGGTGCCACTGGAAAATTCTGACGATGTTGTTCGTGACATCCATCGACTCACCGCCAGCATTCTCAACGACGAGCTCATTGACGAGTTGCGCGCCGCCAATGATGCGGTGCAACTGTACGACACCTTGCTTGAAGGCGAAGTGTCCGCGACCCAGTTCTACCAGACGTGAAACGACTGATCATCGTCAGCGGATTGTCCGGCTCCGGCAAATCGGTGGCGTTGAACGTTCTCGAAGATCTCGGCTATTTCTGCATCGACAACCTGCCCGTATCGCTGCTCGATCACCTGACGGCAGACGTGCTCGCAGACCCGCACAGTGGCAGCGAAAAAGTCGCCATCGGTATCGATGCACGCAATAAATCGGCCGATCTCAATATTCTAGGCGAGCAAATGTCACGGCTACGCGCACGCGGCATCCATATCGAGCTACTGTATCTGGCCACCAATGATGATGTGTTGTTAAAGCGCTATGGCGAAACACGGCGGAAACACCCGCTGGCCGACGACGATTCGTCACTTCGCGAGGCGATTGCTCGCGAACGCGTGAAACTAGCGCCGGTGACCAATCTCGCCGACCTGATCATCGATACCTCGCGAACCAGCGTTTACGAGCTTAGGGATTTGGTGCGCGAGCGGGTGGCTGCACGGGACGTCCACAAACTCTCAATCCAAATCGAGTCGTTTGGCTACAAACACGGCCTCCCGCCGGATGCCGACTATGTTTTCGATGTGCGCTGTTTGCCTAACCCCTACTGGGACGCCTCATTGCGCCGTCAGACCGGTCTCGACGCCGCGGTCATTCAATTTCTCAGCGATCATGAAATCGTGGAAGCCATGCACACGAGCATCGTGACGTTCTGCAAACAATGGCTGCCCCAATTCGAAAATCTTTCACGCTCCTATCTGACAATCGCAATCGGCTGCACCGGCGGCCAACACCGCTCGGTCTACATGGCCGAGCGCGTTGCTGCGACGCTGCGCGCTTACGACACCGGCATCAAGGTGCGCCATCACGAATTGATGTCCGGCGCCGGTCCACTGTATACCTAGCCACATTATGGACCCCAACAGCCGCGAACAATCTGTACTGGGCGCGCTGCGAGAAGCACTCGAAAGCGGCACGTTTCGCGATGCACGCCGCATGGTGGCAACGCTGCAACCCGGCGAAATCGCCCGTCTGCTCGAGTCCCTGCCAGTTGCAGAGCGACGCCTGGCCTGGGAATTGGTCGATCGCGACAGTGAAGGCGAAGTGCTGGTTGAATTGTCCGACGAGGTGCGCGACGGCCTGATCGAAGGCATGGAGATCGATCAGCTGGTCGCGGCAGCAGAGGGCATGGCGGTCGACGACCTTGCTGATCTGGTTGCCGACCTGCCGGAAGCGATTAATCGTCAGGTGATCGGAGCACTCGACAGTGTGGATCAGGAGCGGCTGGCTGAGGTCATGGCCTACCCTGAGGACTCCGCAGGCGGCTTGATGAACACCGACACGATTTCGGTACGTGCGGATGTCACAATCGACGTCGTAACGCGTTATCTGCGCGCGCTCAAGAACATTCCCAAGGGCACCGATTCGCTTTACGTGGTCGATCGCGACGACCAATATCTGGGCGAGCTGCCGTTGACCGACATTCTCACCGCTGAGGTTGGCAGTGACGTCGCCGCATTGATGGTCGAGGATGCCTACAGCGTCAACGTCATGACCCCCGCAGCAGAGGTCGTGCGCGTGTTCGAAGACCGTGATCTGTATTCTATCGCCGTCATTGACGACGCCCAGCAACTACTGGGACGCATCACTGTCGATGACATCGTCGATGTTATTCGTGACGAAGCGGAGCACTCGCTAATGGGTGCGGCTGGCCTGGATGAAGACCATGACCTGTTCGCACCCGTCGTACAAAGCGCTCAGCGGCGCGCCATCTGGCTTGGTGTCAATCTGGCGACAGCGTTTCTGGCTGCGGCCGTCGTTGATTTGTTCCAGACCACAATCGACAAAGTCGTATTGCTAGCTGTATTGATGCCGATTGTGCCGAGTATGGGTGGCGTTGCCGGCACCCAGTCGTTGACGATCATCACGCGTGCGCTGGCGTTGGGGCAGATAGAGGCGTCCAATGCCAGTGCTGTTCTGCGCCGCGAGTTCTCTGTCGGTCTCATCAACGGTGCCTTCTGGGCCGTGCTGGTTGCGGTCGTGACCACCCTGTGGTTTGGCACCTGGACGATCGGCCTGATCGTCGCCATCGCACTGGCGTGTAACCTGCTGGTCGCCGCACTGTCCGGTTTTGCGATCCCGCTTCTACTGCGCAAACTCAACGTAGACCCGGCCCTTGCTGGCGGCGTGATTCTGACAACCATCACCGATGTCGTCGGTTACGGCATATTTCTCGGTCTGGGCGCGCTGATACTGCTCTAGTGTGGCGCCTGTAGCGCGTCGATGTTGTAGATGCCGGATAGATCCTGCGCCACGCCCTCTGGCGCACTCAACGCCGGCACCTTTTCACCAGCGACAAATGCGCGCAGCCTCTCTTTGTCGCGCATCGCGTCAGCGTAACCTTGACGAATGAGTGCCTGCGTATAGCCTGATTCGAACAACAGAAAACTCAAAAGACGCCCTTCGCTGCCGCCGATTCCACTCAACAAAAGGCGTACTGGTCGCGGCAATTCCCTGAAATAGTCCAGCGCAATGGTACGCAGATCCACCGATGGCAAGACCACCATCGTGTCGATCGCACGTAACGAGCGGGAACTACCGTGACGCACTGACTCCGGCATGCGCTCGAGCATATTGTTGATTCGCGTCAGTCGCTCAAGATCTGAATACAATCCGTCGAGAAACAACGTATCAAGCATATAACCGGCGATTTGCCCAAAGCCAGGGAACTCACCGGGTGTGCCGGTGCCGCGATGCCGATCTGCTCGTTCATCGCGCACGCCAATAACCAGAATACGATCGGCACCCAGATGCACCGCAGGCGACAACGGTGTTGCCTGACGCATTGCACCATCACCAAAATAATCACCGTTGATGGCAACTGGCGGGAAAATCATCGGTACTGCCACACTCGCCATCAGATGGTCCAACGTGAGTTGTGTCGGCTGACCGACTCGGCGTGTGCGTTGCCAGCCTTCCACACCGGCGAGCGCCTGGAAAAAGGTCACCGACTGCGCAGAGCCATAGCTCGCCGCGGTCACGGCAACGGCATCCAGGAACCCATTTTCGATATTTGCCTGAATGCGGGGAAATCGTACGTTGCGCGACAACAGTGCACGCAGTGGTTCGTTATTGAGCAATGAACGCGGATTCGCGACGCCAAGCCCGCCAAACACCAAAGCAGCAAGCCAATGCGCACTGGTTTTCATCATCGTCAACGCATCGGATCGATAGACCTGAGCGGTCTCAAATCCTGCCCAAACCGCCTCGAGTTCAGCAATGGCAGCACTGAAACGCTGCGCCTTGCTGGCCAGCACCACTGAGTTGATGGCGCCTGCTGAAGTGCCGGAAATAATTTTGAAGGGGTTCTTGGGTCGGCTGGGCATCAGCTCCACCAATGCCTTCAAGACGCCAACTTGAAAGGCACCACGCGCACCCCCCCCGGGCAAGACGAGCGCCAGGTTCTGCGGTGATCCGTTATTGTGATTGTGCTGCGACATGCCGATTCAAACCTGCATGAACGACGGTGGTGCCAGATTATTGCAAGCGGCGTATGCCCTGATCCAGTCCCGAGACCGTTAGCGGGAACATCCGCTCGTCCATGATCTCGCGAACGACCTTGACCGACTGTGTGTACGGCCAACGTTGCTCGGGTTCCGGATTCAGCCAAATTGACTTGGGGTAGGCCTTCAACAGGCGCGCAATCCACGCCGCCCCCGGCTCCTCATTCCAGTGTTCCACACTACCGCCTGCGTAGAGAATTTCATACGGGCTCATCGTGGCATCGCCCACGAAAATGAGCTTATAGTCAGGACCGTATTTATTAACGATCTCACTGACCGGAATGCGTTCGTTGTGGCGGCGGCGATTATCCTTCCAGAGACTTTCATAAATGAAATTGTGGAAGTAGTAATACTCGAGATGCTTGAATTCCGAGCTCGCTGCCGAAAACAACTCCTCGCAGACGCGTACGTGATCATCCATCGACCCGCCAACATCCAGACACAACAGTACTTTGATGGCGTTGTGCCGCTCCGGCACCATTTTTATGTCCAGAAAACCGGCATTGCGTGCAGTGCTGGAAATGGTGTCGGGCAGATCGAGTTGATCGGCAGCGCCCTCACGCGCAAATCGGCGTAACTTGCGCAGCGCGATTTTGATATTGCGCGTGCCCAGCTCAATCGAATCATCAAGATTACGATATTCACGCTGCTCCCAGACCTTGACGCCGCGCCGCTGGCCACCACCGCGTTGCTCACCGATTCTGACACCTTCCGGATTGAAGCCACCGACGCCGAAGGGCGAGGTACCCGCGGTACCGATCCACTTGTTACCCCCTTCATGACGCTCTTCCTGTTCACGCAGCCGCTCTTCCAGCGCCTTCATCAACTCGTCAAAGCCGCCCATCGCTTCAATTTGCGCCTTCTCCTCGTCGCTCAATGATAGCTGTGCCATCTGCTGCAACCAGTCGTCCGGCACATGCGCCGTCAACTCGCCGAACGCCGCCTCAATACCCTTGAAGTAGTGCGCAAACACCCGATCAAAGCGATCGAACAGTGTTTCGTCCTTGACTAGTGTTGAGCGAGCCAGAAAGTAAAATTGATCGATATTTCTTTCGGCCAATCCGCGCTTCATCGCTTCGAGCAGCGTCAACAGCTCGGTCAGCGTCGGCTTCAGACCGGCTTCGCGCAACAGAAAGAAAAATCGAATCAGCATCGCGTGTTCAGCGGTTCGCGCGGTTCATGAATACGAGCTGTTCGAACAAATGCACATCCTGCTCGTTTTTAAGTAGCGCACCGTAGAGCGGCGGAATCGCCTTACGGTTATCTTCGGCACGCAGCGCCTCTGGCGGGATATCCTCCGCCAGCAACAGCTTGATCCAGTCGAGCAACTCCGACGTCGACGGTTTCTTCTTCAGCCCCGGCATTTCACGTACCTTGTAAAAACTCGTCAGTGCTTCGCGCAACAACGCCTTTTTGATGTCGGGAAAATGCACATCGACGATACGCGTCATCGTCGCCTCATCCGGAAACTTGATGTAATGGAAGAAACAACGGCGCAGGAACGCATCCGGCAGCTCTTTTTCGTTGTTCGAGGTAATAATAATGACCGGCCGATGACGAGCGCTAATCGTCTCGCGGGTTTCGTAGACGGTGAACTCCATGCGATCGAGTTCACGCAACAAATCATTTGGAAATTCGATGTCTGCCTTGTCGATTTCGTCGATCAGCAATACCGGTTGTTGCTCGGACTCAAAGGCCTCCCACAGACTACCCTTGACGATGTAGTTGGCAATGTCGTGAACCTTCTCCTCACCGAGCTGAGAATCACGCAATCGCGCAACGGCGTCGTACTCATACAGGCCCTGCTGCGCCTTGGTCGTAGACTTGATGTGCCACTCAAACAAGGGCATATCCAGCGCACTGGCAACCTGCTCGGCCAGCATAGTTTTGCCGGTACCTGGCTCACCCTTAACGAGTATCGGACGCTGCAGCGTCACACCGGCATTGACCGCCATGGTCAAGTCTTCGGTGGCAATATAGGCATCGGTGCCTTGGAATTTTTGATCGGTCATATTGAAATCCTGCTAGTCGCTGACGCCCATGATGTCCTTGTCCGGTACTTCGATAATCTTCATCGCATTGGTGCCGCCGGCGACACCGCTTAGGTCACCCTTGGTAAACACGACACGGTCACCTGGCTGGACCAGGCCAAATGAATACAACCGCGCGCACACCTCATTGTACAGGCGCACCGAATTAGTATGCGTAATGTCGAATGCGACGGGATAGACGCCTCGATACAGGCACACCCGACGGCTGGTCTGCTCCTGTCGAGTGAACGCAAAAATGGGGATATCCGAGCGCACACGTGACATCCACAACGGTGTTGTGCCCGACTCGGTCAGCGCGATAATCGCTTTCACATGCAGGTGATTCGCGGTGTACATCGTCGCCATCGCGATCGCCTCGTCGACCTCACGGAAGTCGTCCTCCATGCGATGTTGAATGCGACCACGATGAGTTTGGAATTTTTCCGCACCCTCGCAAACCGATGCCATCGAGGCGACTACCTCAGCCGGATATTGACCAACTGCGGTCTCCGCCGAGAGCATCACCGCATCGGTACCATCCATAACGGCGTTGGCAACATCAGATACTTCGGCACGCGTTGGAATCGGATTGTTGATCATTGACTCCATCATCTGCGTTGCCGTGATCGTCACCTTGCTGCCTGCCTGCGTCATCCGAATGATGCGTTTTTGTAAGCCGGTGAGTTCTGCGTAGCCGACTTCAACACCAAGATCGCCACGCGCCACCATGATTACGTCGGTGGCGTCGATGATATCTGCGATATTGTCCACCGCTTCGGTACGCTCGATCTTGGCGACGATCTTGCCACTGCCACCTGCCGACTGAAATAGCGCCCGCGCCTGCCGAATGTCCGTTGCGCTGCGCACAAACGATACCGCCAGATAGTCCAGCGCAAGATCTGCTGCAGTCTGAATATCGACCTCGTCCTTATCGGTCAATGCCGGTGCGGACAACCCACCGCCCTGCAGATTGATACCCTTGTTATCTGAAAGCTGGCCGCCAGTTGTGACTTCGGTATCAACGCGCGGACCATCGATCCCGGTCACCCGCAAGGCGATTTGGCCATCGTTCAGCAACAGGGTATTGCCGATCTCCACATCGGCCGCCAGCGCCGCGTAAGCGCAAGAAACACCCTTTTCGTCTCCCGCATCCTCATCCAGCCGCGGATCAAGAAAAAATGCTGCGCCGTTCTTCAGCTCAACCGAACCTTTGCGGAAACGACTGATACGAATCTTCGGTCCTTGCAAATCGCCGAGGATCGCAATCTGACGACCGGCCTGGGCCGACAGCCGGCGTAGCTGCTCGCAGCGCTTGGCCATCACCTCACCGCCGCCGTGCGAAAAGTTCAGTCGCGCCACATCCAGGCCGTTCTCGATCAGTTTCAGTAGGACGGCATCGTCATCGGTCGCCGGTCCGAGCGTTGCGACTATCTTGGTTCTGCGAAGCATTGGTGAGATCCCGTTGTCTGCATAAATAATGGTCAGCCGCGCGCCTCAAGCGCTGCGACCGCCGGTAGTGTTTTGCCTTCCACGAACTCGAGAAAAGCACCGCCCCCGGTCGAAATGTAACTGATCCCGCCAGCAATGCCGAACGCATCAATGGCGGCCAAGGTATCGCCACCACCGGCGATCGAGAACGCATCAGCGCTTGCAATCGCCTCAGCGACCGTGCGGGTGCCACATGCGAAGGCATCAAATTCGAACACGCCCAGCGGACCATTCCAGATGACCGTACCCGCACTGGCGAGCAATCGGGCATAGTCCTGTGCCGTTTGTGGCCCGATATCCAGAATCATGTCGCCCTCGGATACCGCCTCGACCAGCTTGGTCTCAGCAGGGGTATCTGCCGCGAATGACTGACCGACAACCACATCGGTTGGCACCGGGATCCGGGCGCGCGTCTTACCATTCAATAACGCACGCGCCGTATCCAGCATGTCGGTCTCGGCTAACGATTGGCCAATAGGCTGGCCGGTCGCCGCCAAAAACGTATTGGCAATGCCGCCGCCTACGATCAGGTGATCGACCTTGTCTGCCAACGCTTTCAGCACGGTGAGCTTGGTCGAGACTTTCGAGCCACCGACAATAGCGACAACCGGCGCACGCGGTGCCTGTAGCGCACGCGCCAACGCGTGTAACTCTGCCTCCAGTAATGGACCGGCACAAGCTATGTCCGCAAAACGTGCCACGCCAGTTGTGCTGGCCTGAGCGCGATGCGCCGTGCCAAAAGCATCCATCACAAAAACATCGGTCAATGCCGCCATGCGTTTCGACAGTGTCTCATCACACGCTTTTTCGCCGACATTGAATCGCACGTTCTCACACAACACGACCTGCCCGGGTGCCACATCGACGCCGTCAAGCCAGTCTTGTACCAGCCGAACCTCGCTACCCAGCGCATCGGACATTGCGGCCGCAACCGGTGCCAACGAGGCGCTCGCATCAAAACTGCCCTCTTTCGGTCGGCCCAGATGCGACAGCACCATGACGGCGGCACCGGCATCCCGAGCAGCTTGCAACGTGGGCAGCGCCGCTCGCAGTCGCACATCCGATGTGATCACACCATCGTGAATCGGTACGTTCAGATCCTCTCGAATCATCACTCGGCGGCCAGACAGCGGCACATCACGCATCGATTTTATTGCCATGACTCAAACACCCCGTTTGATTGGTTAAAAAAACGGCGGGCAAGAAGGCCTTGCCCGCCGTTTTGCCCGTTCGCGGCAGCGCGTGTCAGCCAGCCGCTTTGATCAATGCTTGCGCCGTATCCAGCATACGATTAGAGAAACCCCACTCATTGTCATACCAGGAGCAAACTTTGACCAGATTACCCTGCATGACCTTGGTCAGGGTCGCATCGTAGGACGACGAGGCTGGATCATGATTGAAATCAATCGACACCAAAGGGCCGTCACTGTAGGCCAGCACGCCCTTCAAGGCGCCCTCACTAGCCGAGCGCAGAATGTCGTTGATCTCCTCGACACTCGTGTCGCGACTGGCCACGAAGCTCAGATCGACCATCGACACATTGATCGTCGGCACCCTGACCGCAAATCCATCGAGCTTGCCGGCCAGCTCCGGTAAGACCAAACCAACCGCTGCGGCAGCACCGGTTTTGGTCGGGATCATTGACATCGTGGCGGAGCGCGCACGCCGAAGATCCTTGTGGAACACGTCGGTGAGCACCTGATCATTAGTGTAGGCATGAATGGTCGTCATAATGCCGTGCTCCACGCCAATGGCATCGTGCAACGGCTTGACCAGCGGCGCCAGACAATTGGTGGTACAGGACGCATTCGAGATCACGTCATCGTCGGCGCTCAACGTGTCATGGTTGACACCATATACGACGGTCGCGTCCACGTTGTTGCCGGCCGGTGCCGAGATCACCACCTTTTTCGCACCAGCTTCAATATGTGCCTGCGCTTTTTCCTTGGTGCGGAAGATACCGGTGCACTCCAGCACGACATCGACGCCCAGTTCGCCCCACGGCAACTTGGCCGGATCACGCTCGGCGGTGACACGAATGCGATCGCCATTGACGATCATGTGATCCCCCTCGACGGATACCTCACCCGGGAACTTGCCGTGCGCAGTATCAAAGCGGGTCAGATAAGCGTTGG
>JBCCZN010000050.1:0-16449 GCA_039187375.1 Pseudomonadota bacterium | reverse complement strand
GTCGCCACGCATCTGCCATCTGCGCATCGGTGATGGCATCGCCGGCAACGATTTGATGTTGGATGCCGGCCTCTTTGATCCGGCGGCGTTCGCGATTGACGTTCTTGCGCTTTTTGCTGGAAAAATTCGACAAAAAATCATCGAAATCGGCGTATCCGCGGTTGTGCCAATGAAACTGGCAATCCTCGCGCAACATCAGTCCATTGGCCTGGCACAGCGCGCGCTCGTGTGTCGCAATAAACTGGAGGTGCCAAGATGAGAATCCGTGCTGGCGCGCAAATTACAAGTCTGCCTCGAGCAGTGTGCGCTGATAGCCTTCCGCTTCGTCGCTGCGCGCGGTCAGGATTTTGGGTGCTGTCGCAGGCGTAAACGGCGTAGCGGTAATCAGTTTGGGGTAATACTCAAGACCCGCGCGGCGGTAGGCATCGGCCCAGCTCCAGTCAAAGACGAACTCACCCCAGGAGTGAGACTTTTGATAGAGCGGGATAGCGCCAACCAGTGTCTCTTCGTTGTACAGTCCCAGATGGTTGGCTTGCCAACCGGTGTCGTTGCTGACGCTTTGCGAGTGCTCCGCCGCTGCCAAAAACTCATGGGTGAGGTGCGGGTAGTCTGGATCTACCATGGCGTTCCAGTCGCTCAAGTCGAAGGCATCGATCGAGTCGTGGAATTTGAGCGTGAGCGTGTCTTTCATGCGAAGTCTGCGCGATGTACTAAACTACCGGTATGGCTCAATCAAAAACACAAAAGCGCACGCGCACACCGGTCAAGCAGACCGCGCCCGCGCCAGATGGCATCTACACGTCGGTCACCCGGACGCTGCGCGAAGGGGCATTGTATGTGTTTGGCATGCTGGCTGTCGTGCTGGTTGCCGCACTGTATACCTACCATCCCGATGATCCCGGCTTCTCGCATGCCGGCGCGAGTGACCATGTGCGCAATGCCATTTCGGTCACCGGTGCCTACTTTGCCGATATGGCGTATGTGTTCTTCGGCAAACCGGCTTATCTATTCCCGGTTATGGTGCTGCTGGCTGGATGGTTGATTTATCGCGAACGCGCGAATCCAGCGCCGCTGGACCGCGGGGCATTTGTGTTGCGTCTGACCGGTTTCGTCGCCACGCTGATTTCCAGCTGCGCGCTGGCGACGCTTTATTTCTCCGCCGACGGGCTGCCCGGCAGTGCCGGCGGTGCGCTGGGTGATCTCGCGGGCAAGGGTCTGGCGTCAATTGTCGGCAGTCTGGGTGCCACCTTACTGTTGATCTCTATCTGGTTTGCCTCGGCGTCGCTGTTTTCGGGCATCAGCTGGTTGGCGGTCATGGACCGTGTTGGCCGCGCGGTGCTGGCCATGCTCGAGGCGCTGCGCAACTGGCGCGACAATCTGAAGGACAGAGCGGTTGGCCGTAAGGTTCAACGAGAGCGTGCGCAGACGGTGCGCGTGGTGCGTGAGCAGTCGGCGAGCAAATCGAAGCCGCGTATTGAGCCATCGATGACGCGGATCAAAACCAGCGCGCGGGCCGAAAAAGAAAAGCAGGTCAATCTGTTCAGCACGTCCGGAACCGGTGCTTTGCCGCCGCTGGCATTGCTCGATGATCCGCCCCCGAGCGAGGGCGGCTATTCGGAAGACACATTGGAGAAAATGTCGCGCCTGGTGGAGATCAAGTTGCGCGACTTTGGTATCGAAGTGTCGGTCGTGTCGGTCCAACCCGGGCCGATCATCACTCGCTTCGAGCTGGAGCCCGCGCCAGGTGTTAAATCGAGCCAGATTTCGAATCTGGCCAAGGATCTGGCGCGCTCTTTGTCGGTGTTGGCGGTACGCGTTGTTGAGGTGATCCCAGGGCGCTCGGTGATCGGTCTTGAGATTCCGAATGAAAAACGCGAACTGGTCACCCTGGGTGAGATTCTGCGCTCTCAGGCTTACGACGCCAGTGCTTCGCCGCTGACACTGGCGCTCGGTAAGGACATTGGTGGTGCGTCGCAGATTGCGAATCTCGCGAAGATGCCGCATTTGCTGATCGCAGGTACCACCGGATCCGGTAAGTCGGTAGCCATCAACGCCATGGTGCTGAGTCTGTTGTTCAAGTCGACACCGGATCAGGTGCGACTAATCATGATCGACCCGAAGATGTTGGAGCTGTCGGTCTACGAGGGCATTCCGCATTTGCTCGCACCGGTGGTGACCGACATGAAAGAAGCGGCCAACGCGCTGCGTTGGTGCGTAGGCGAAATGGAGCGACGTTACAAGCTGATGTCGGCATTGAGTGTGCGCAATATCGCGGGCTGTAATCGCAAAATTCGTGACGCGACGGAGGCGGGCACACCGCTGGACGATCCGTTATGGCAGCCACCAGACTTGTTTGATCCCGACAAGCCGCCACCACAGGCACCGAAGCTCGAGCCGCTGCCTTATATTGTTGTCATCATCGACGAGCTGGCCGACATGATGATGATTGTTGGCAAGAAGGTGGAAGAGTTGATTGCACGCCTGGCGCAAAAGGCACGCGCGTCTGGTATCCATCTGATTCTCGCCACACAGCGGCCAAGCGTTGATGTGATTACCGGTCTGATCAAGGCAAACGTACCGGCACGAATCGCGTTTCAGGTGTCTGCCAAAGTGGATTCGCGCACGATCCTGGACCAACAGGGTGCCGAGAACCTGCTCGGGCACGGAGACATGTTGTATTTGCCGCCTGGCACGAGTTTGCCGGAGCGCGTGCATGGTGCATTCGTATCCGACAACGAGGTTATACAGGTTGTGAAACACCTGGCATCCACTGGCGCACCCACGTACATCGATGAAGTCCTGACCGGGCCAAGCGCACCGGTACCCGGTATGCCGGACATTGGAGATGGTTCGACCGATAATGAGCAAGATGCTTTGTATGATCAGGCCGTTGCAATCGTCCTGGAGACGCGCAAGGCGTCTATCTCAGGCGTTCAGCGGAGGCTGAAAATCGGTTACAACCGCGCGGCGCGTATGGTTGAGGCGATGGAGGCGGCGGGCATCGTCGGACCGCTTGAGTCCAATGGCTCACGTGAGGTGCTGGCACCACCACCGCCAGAGGATTGATTCACGTGCCGTTCAGCTGCTTCGGTTAGTATTGAGCCTATGGTCAATCGAGTAGTTTACGTATTGGTTTGCGCCGTGCTGCTGGGCGTCGCGCCAGCGCTTGGGGCGGATAAACCGGGCACAGCAACCGACACCGCCGAGCAGGCGGTAGCAAAGCTGGCAGAAGAAGGTCGTCAGGTTTTCGAGCGCTTTGTCGACAGCATCCAGCGCTTCGAGGCCAAGTTCGAACAGGTGCGATTTGATGAGAACAATCGCGTGGTATTGACCGAGCGAGGGATGCTGTCGATTGCACGGCCAAAACAGTTTCGCTGGGAAGTGAGTGCGCCGAACGAACTTATCGTGATCGCCGACGGCGTGCATGTCTGGAACTATGAGGTCGACCTGGACACCGTCAGTGTCTATGACCAAAGCGATTCACTAGGCAACACGCCCGCCGATATTCTGTCTGGCAATCGCGAAGCGCTGGATGCCTTTGATTACGCTGGTGCATTTCGGCAGCAGCAGATTATCTGGGTGCAGTTCCAGGCCAAAGAGTCAGACAGTGATTTTCAGGCGCTGCGTCTGGGCTTTGACGCCGAAGAGTTAGTCGGCATGCAATTGGCAGATCGGTTGGGTGCACGAACGATAGTGACATTCTCCGACGTTGATATGGACCCGGA
Source organism: Pseudomonadota bacterium (assembly GCA_039187375.1). Lineage (GTDB taxonomy): Bacteria > Pseudomonadota > Gammaproteobacteria > Steroidobacterales > Woeseiaceae > CALBPI01. The sequence goes on along the minus strand of JBCCZN010000050.1, from coordinate 12,724 downwards.
ATTCGCACCTGATTTGTTTGAGTTCACGCCGCCTGAAGGCGTTGAGGTGAACGGTCAGCTCTCCTCTGTGGTGTTGTCGGAGGACGGCTAGAGTCTGATGCGCGCATTGCGTTTGGCGCCACTGTGGTGGTGCGGCGGATTCCTGATCATGGGCCTTATCGTTGTCGGCATGTTACTGCCGGATAACGGTACCACCGCGCCTGTGTTTTGGTTCGACAAAGCAATGCATTTCACCGCATTCGGTGGCCTTACTGGTTGGTACTGTGGTCTCGTCGAACGGCGGCACTTCTGGTTGGTCGTGCTCGTCGTCACGGTGTTTGCGGCGGGTACGGAGTGGCTGCAAGGTTTGTTGGCACCCACCCGAGTTGCCGATTGGCACGACTTCATTGCCGACCTGGTCGGGGCGGGTGCTGCCGTCGCGCTCAGTCTTCTTGGCGCAGATCGCTGGTCGGCGTTTATTGAGTCTCGCTTCGGGCTACACTAGCGCCTTTTGCGTGGAAAGCCCTTTGCCATGATTGATCCGAAACTGCTGCGTACCGATGTTCAGGCTGTGGCAGCGAAACTTGCCCGTCGGGGATTTGAATTCGACACGAGCGCGTTCAGCGATCTGGAGTCGACGCGTAAGGCTGTGCAGCAGCAGACCGAAGCATTGCGTAAAGCGCGCAATGACAGTGCGAAGTCGATCGGGCAGGCGAAAGCGCGCGGCGAAGACATTGCACCGTTGCTTGAAGCGCAGAAAAACGCAGGCGCCGAGTTGGCCGAATGTGAGGCGAAACTAACGTCGGTCAGTGAGCAGTTAGAGGCGCTGTTGATGGGGCTGCCCAACCTCTTGGCCGATGACGTGCCCGATGGCGCGGCCGAGGAGGATAACGTCGAAGTCCGACGTGTCGGTGAGCCGCGGCAATTTGATTTCGAACCACTTGATCATGTGGATATCGGCGAGGCATTGGGCTCGCTGGATACGCAGGCGGCCAGTCGGGTTTCGGGCGCACGTTTTGCGGTGCTGCGCGGGCCACTGGCTCAGCTACATCGTGCGTTGACACAATTCATGCTCGATCAGCACACGCGCGAGCACGGCTACACCGAAGTATATGTCCCCTATATCGTTCAGGCCGATGCGCTGCGCGGTACCGGGCAGCTACCAAAATTTGCTGAGGATCAATTTCGAATCGCCGATGATGAGCGTGACTTTTATTTGATTCCGACCGCCGAAGTGCCGGTGACGAATCTGGTACGCGATCAGGTGTTGTCGGCAGACGAACTACCGCTTCGCTTTGTCGCGCATACGCCGTGTTTTCGCTCTGAGGCGGGCTCATATGGTCGCGATACGCGTGGCCTGATCCGCCAGCATCAGTTTGACAAGGTAGAGCTGGTGCATATTGTGCCGCCGGCGGACTCGATGGCGGCGCTCGAAACACTCACCGCACACGCAGAGGCTATCTTGCAGGCGCTGGCGTTACCGTACCGAGTCGTGACGTTGTGTGCGGGTGATACCGGTTTTTCAGCGCAGAAAACCTACGACCTTGAAGTCTGGTTGCCGGGCCAACAGACGTATCGCGAAATTTCATCGTGTAGCGTCTGTGGGGACTTCCAGGCACGACGTATGGCGGCGCGCTGGCGACCGTCAGCCGATGACAAGCCGCAATTGGTGCATACGTTGAATGGTTCTGGCGTCGCAGTGGGTCGTGCACTGGTGGCGGTATTGGAGAACTACCAGCAGGCGGATGGGTCGGTTACTGTGCCTGAGGTGTTGCGCACCTATCTTGGTGGTCAATCGACGTTGTCGGCTGACTAGCTCAGGCCTTTTTGTCTCGCAGTCGTTTTTCCAGCTCGGCGATGCGCGTCTCCCAATGGGACTCCTTGCGACGGAAGTAACCCTCCCAGTCCTCACTGGCGGGAATACCGAAGATGTCGATTGTGATCGTGACCTTTTTGCGCTCCTGGCGTAGCTTCATCTCCTCGAAGATCGGTCCGGTCGGCAGTGGGCCTTCACCATCCGGCGAACCTTCGGCGAAGCGGATCTGACGCGGTGGCATGAAGACGTCAATGCGCGACTCCATCGTCGTGTCATCCGGTAACGTGGCGCTGAATTGTCCGCCGATGCGCGCGGCGATATCGATGTCGCTGCCGTACCAGCGCGCGAGTTCGTCACCATCGGTCAGACAAACCCAGGCACGCTCAATGGTGGCGGTTGCGGTAATCGAGTAATGCAATGAACGGGTGATATCGTCGATACGCGGATCGTCGACCGGTATCGGTCGGGTGGTAATGGTCGCTTCGGGAATAACTGAATTCTGGGTGGATTCGGGCAGGCTGACCAGGTTGAGATCGCGCTGTGGAAACGGAATCTGGATGTCATGTTCGCGGAACACTTCATTGATCTGGAAGTTGATGTCACTCTGCACCGTGAAGCGTTTTTCGATTCGACGAATCCTGACCCGCAATTCGAAGTCGAGTGAGCTGTCACCAAAGCCCATGAATAGGGCGCGCGGTGCGGGCGCACCGCCGTCGCTGATGACGTCTTCGTGGTCTCGACCGACTTGTTCAAGCAGTTTGCGCACCAATTCGGTGTCCGAGCCGTAGGCCACCCCCACCTTGATCCGCAGCCGGCCTTGCGGATTGCGCAGGACCCAGTTGGTGACGCGACCAGAGACCAGTTCCGAGTTGGGAACGAGCACGTTTTGATTGTCCAGTGTTTCGATGTCTGTTGCACGAATGCGGATACGCCGCACGAAGCCCTCCGTATCGCCAACGGTGACAAAGTCGCCGGCCTTGATCGGCCGCTCGAACAATAGGATCAGACCGGAGACGAAGTTGCTGGCGATCGCTTGCAGGCCAAAACCAATACCCAATGCCAGACCACCACCCACGAGTGCGAGACCGCCGAGATCAATGCCGCCAATTCTCAGCGCGACAACAATCGCAACCACGAAACCGATGTAACCGGTCAATGTGGCCATCGCATCGCGTGCGCCACGGTCCAGATTCATATGCCGCAGCCAGCGCGACTCCAGCAATCGCTTGATCCAACCGGTCGCAGCAATTAGGAATGCGAACGCCGCTAGACCAAAAATAATGGATGCCGGCTTGATTTCGATATCGCCGATCTGAAAGCCATCCGACAAGCTGCTGCGCAGCTCGCCGAAATACAGCCCTGAGCTATCCCAGACATAGATGAGGTAGACAATGAAGCTGGTCCAGAGGATCAAGTCTGCAGCGAACTGGATCAGGCCGACACCGGTGCGCGATTCATCATCACCACCCAGTGCCGTTCTCAGTTTTTCGCTAGTCGGGCCTGTGCCGTCGGCAAGTGTCTCGAAGAACAGGAATACTAGCCACAATAAGAGCCAGATGGTCGCTGCGGCAAACACTGTCTTGACGATGCCGTTCGTCAGATAGATCGCGAAATTCTCAAATCCAATAAACAGCGAAAATACCGCGACGGCAATAAAGCCCAGCACGAGCATGCGCAGCAGGCGGAAGCGGGCAAGGCCGCGGATACGGCCCAGGTACGCAATCAGGAACCACAAACTTGCGCTCAATAATAAAATCGTCAGTGCCAGCAGCACTGGATCGTCGGTGGGTGACACGCTAAGCGTCAGCCAGTCGGCACCTAACAAGACAAAGCTGGTAATGACGGCGCAGGCAAAAATACGCAGCCGCAGTCTGACCGGATTGACGTGTTCGGGATAAAAACCCGCTATTTGCGCTGCAGGCGAGCGCGGTCCGCTCATCCAGTCAATCAGCACGCAGGCAAAGCCATAAAACAAAATCGCCGCGGAGACCCGCACTACCGGCTGTGTCAGGCTGGCGTTCAGCGTGCAGATCATTAGCACGGCAATCAGGCCGGCGCCGAGCAAAATCAGCGGTGCGTGGGTGACGAACGGTTTTGGCAGCAACACCTGTAATGGTGGGGTTTTGATTTCGTAGCCCTTGCGTCGATACCACTCGCTGTAGCGAAAGCGCGCATACAAACCCGCACCAATGGCCAACGCACCGACGATGATCAGAATCGCCAGCAGGTGGGTAACGCTGAGTCCGTGCAGCAAACGGGGCTGCATCTCGCCACGTATACGTTGCGGCCATTGGGCGATTTCTTCATCGGCGAGGGTAACCAGAGTGGGCAGCGCTGGGCCGCGCCGCCAAAGTGTCGCCGCGGTCAACTCCTCCAATACGCCTGTGATATCACTCGACAGTGCCGTGGCGGCATCGACGATTTGTCGGCAGGCCAGCTCTCGTGCCTGTGCGATATTGAGTCGATTGGACAACTCGACGCGTTGATCAAACAGGGCGGGATCGGTATCGGGGCCCAGGTCATCGAGCAGCGCTAGTTGACCGCGCAGATTGGTAACTTCGGGTTCAACAGTAAGCTGGCATTGCTGCGCCTCGCCTGCCATCTGATCGAGCTGATCAATGTAGCGCACGAGATCCGCCTGCGCAGTCGAGTTGTCTTCGACCTCGGCGGTGATGCTATCGATTCGCTCGAGTAGCAGTTGTGGGTCGAATTCCGTATCAACCTGCGCATACGAAGGCGTTATGCATAGAAACAACAGCGCCAAGAAAGCCAACGCCACCAGCAATCGGTGGCGTTGGCTCGTCGTCACATTCACTCTGACGCGCTCTTGCAGTGGCGTTCCTTCGATTGAATTGCGTGTCGGATGGGCGAAACCCTCAGTCGCGCGACATGAACAGCCGCAGGATGTACCAGAACATCATCGCGATCGAGGCAAACAGGCTCATGGCCGCAGCCACGTGTCGATCAGCCGGGTAGTGGTTCATGATGTTCGAGGTGTCGTACAGAATGGCCGCACCGGCGAAGCCGATCATTGCCACTGAGAACCAGGTGCCCAACTCGAAGCCGAATATTAGTGATGCGAAAATGCCGACGAGTGCGAGAACGCCCCCCCACATCAGTAAACCGCGCAGGAAGCTGAAATCACGACCGGTGATCATCGCCACCGCGATCAATCCGCCACTGGCGAGCAGCGTGACGGTGCCGGCGCTCTCGACCATTGACGCGCCACCTTGAATAAACGCGGCGTACAACATCGGCATAAAGATTAGCGCTTCGACAAATACGAACGCGGCAAATACCGCATATTGCATGCCGATTGATGTCAGGCGCATCGCAAGATAGGAGGCGCCCCAGCCCGCAACGATGAACGCGCCGAGCACCAGCATCCAGTTCTGGAACATCACCGGTGCCAGTCTTGCCGCAGTGCCAGAGCTGAACAGATACATCTCGATGCCGGCGAAGGCGAGAATTGCGCCGACGACGTGCGCGTAGGTACGCCAAATAAATGCTGAGCGCTCACTGGCCGGAAGTTGTGAGACCGGTACGCCAATGTAATTTGTTGCTTGTTCCTGCATGGTTTTTCTCCGCTTACCGTTGTCCGAGCATTAGTATCTCAGTTCTGTGGCTTCGGCGCATCACCACCATTTGGCAGCCCCCAGCCATGGCGCGAACAGCGCCTGCTTGTCTTTCAGCGTGGCGTTGGCTGCTTCGATTGACAGCGGGTGCAGGCGGATCGTGTCGCCGGGTCGGCATTGTCCGAGCAGGTGCTGGTCGCACAACGTCACCGCTGCCAATTGGGCGTAGCCGCCAGTGGTCTGTGCATCGCTGAGCAGCATGAGCAGTGCATCCTCGCCGGGCCATTGAATCGTCCCGGGGAATACCGGTCGGCTGGGCAGTTGTGCCGATTTGAAGCCCGGCAGAGACGAACCGGTGCAACGTATGCCCATTCGGCTGGAATCCGGGTGCACCCGCCACGTGGTATCGAACAGTGCCCGCGCTGTGTCGCTGTGCTCGCCCGGGAGGTCTCGGCCGATGAGCACGCGCAAGACCCATTGGTCGTGCCAGCGAAATCGAAGGTCGCGGGGAAGGGGTGCCGGAGCGGGTTCATTGACGACATATTCTGCCCGTCGCAACTGATCGGTCCGCCGTAATGCGCGTCCGTTCAGGCCGCCCACGCGAGCCGGCAAATAGGTAGACGCGCTACCCAGCCATGGTTCGGCGACCAATCCGCCGCGTACGGCGAGGTAGGTTCGCATTCCGAGACGCGGTGGTGCGATGGTGAGCACGTCATCGGGTTTCAATGCAGTGACACTGGCCGAATCGATCGCGTGTGCATTCACCTTGATGTCATTGGCGGCGCCAGTTATTGCAATAGTGATTGATTCTGTTGCCCGCATTTGAAACGGACCCGCCGTGATTTCTATCGCTGGCGCATCGACGCGATTGCCGACAAGACAGTTCGCAAGCATGCACGATAACCGGTCGGCGGGACCGCTGGCCGGGATGGCCAAATGGCGCTGACCGACGCGGGGCGCTGCCTGAAGCGTGGCCTGGGGGCCGGGCTGCAGAATGTCTATCGTCATTGTGGCTGCAAGCCGAGCGACATACCTGGCCGCAGCATCAGTGGGTTGTCGATGTCAGCATCGAACAGCACATGCTCGGTACGACCGACAATCGGCCACCCGGCCGGACCTGCCAGCGCGTAGATGCCACAGTAGCCTGGACCCAGTGCAATGCTGCCAGCCGCTGAATGGGGTCGTGGGGCGCTCAATCGCTTGGTATGCAAAGACTCAGGCAGGCCAGTGCAGTAGGCAAAACCCGGTGTGAAACCGATCATTGCGACAGTCAATGACGCATGACAGAGTTGATCGATTATTTGCTCACATTGCAGGCCGGTGGCGCGCGCAACCTGTTCCAGGTCAGGACCTGCGTCAGCGCCAAACTGGACGTTCAGCGTTAACTCGGTAGTGGATTGCGCTGATGATCCAAACCTGCGGATATTCAACTCACGCAGTTGCTCGATTAATACCGGTGCTGATGTTGCTAACGGATCAAATTGCAGCGTGATGCCGTCCATGCCGGCAACAGATTCAGTGATGCCTGGTATCGTTCGACAATAGTCCGCCAGGGTATTGGCAGCAAACGGATTCGGCGCATCGATCGAAATCAAATGCTCGGCAATACGCCTGATGTGGCTCGACTCAGGCATGAGCAGGCGCGCCAATTGAAAAACCCGACTCGGTCAGTATGCGATGCACGCGCGCGGCGATCTGAATTGCATGTTCGGTATCGCCATGCAGGCATAAGGTGTCAATTGTTCTGCTGCGGTCGCTCGCTAGCGCGAGCGCTTGCTCAGCACACTCACCGGGCGATGCCAGTACCGCATTGGGTTCATCGCGCGACACCAACCGTCCCACTGCGGCATAGCGACGATCAACAAAACCCTCTTTGCGATAGATCAGGCCGGCCGCATGGGCGGCGAGCATCAGTTCACCGTCCTCAGGCCCGACGATCGCTAACTCAAGATCACATCTTGAGAGGCTCTCAACAATGCAGCGCGCGGTTTGCGCATCAGCACGTGCGTGGTGGTACAGCGCGCCATGCGGCTTCAAATGGGTTAACGGGAACGCCACTTCCATCGCGCGCGCTTGCAGTGCGTCGAGCTGTTCGGACAACGAATTCAACAGTGACGAATACGACAGGCGCATCGCGCGCCGCCCGAATCCCGTTTTGTCAGGATAAGAGGGGTGCGCACCAGCAGCGACCCCTGCCTGTTTCGCGGCCTCGAGCGTGGTGTGCATACTGATGTCATCGCCGACATGACCACCACATGCGATGTTGCAGCTGGACACATAAGGCAACAGCGCGGCATCGTCGCCACAGCCTTCGCCAAGGTCGGCGTTCAAGTCGATCTGCATTACGGCCAAAGTCCGAACGTTCGCAGTAGTGCGCGCACCCCAAGGGCCAGACAGAGTAGCGTCACGCTGGCGCCAGCGATATTAGCAATGGTGCTGTTAGCCGCCGTGCCGAGCCAATCTCGCCGATTCATCACGACGAGTAACAAGCCTGCAACCAATGGCAGCAAAATGCCGTTGGCGGCTTGTGCGAGCAAAATCAGTGCGACGGGTTTGATACCGGAGATCGCTAGTCCGAGGCCGATGCCGAGAACGGTGAGAGCAATGATGCGCCGGTAAGGCGCGCAACACGGCACCAACTCACCTACGACAAACGCACTGGCTAATGGTGCGGTGATGGCGGAGGTGAGGCCTGCGGCCGCCAGTCCGATGGCGACAATCCACTTTGCTGCTGTGCCAAATGCCGGTTCGACCGCCAGCGCCATATCGGCCGCTGACGCTACCTGTGTGCCGAGCAAGGTTGTGGCGGCGGTGGCAAGAATGAACACCGATACGAGTCCGCCAATGCCAATGGACCAGCGAGACTCGGTTCGTGCGTACGATAAATCGCCGGCCGACTGCCAGTGTTGGCGCGCCGTTGCGGCATGCAGGAACAGGTTGTACGGCACAATTGTCGTGCCGATGAGTCCGAGCGCGAACAACACGCTGCCATCGGGCAGGCTGGGGCGTAGACCGCTAAGAAGCGTCGCCCAGTCAGGGCGCGTGATAAACAGACTGACGCCGAACGCCAGGCTCATGACGAGCACCATCGCCACCAGGATGCGCTCAATCGTTGCGTAATGGTCGATCCACAATATACCCGCGGCGATGGCGCCCATTACGAGCAGTGCGACGCTGTAGGGCAGGGTGTCCACCACGGCTGTGACGCCCAGTGCACCGCCTGCAAGGTTGCCCGCCTCATAGGCAGCATTGCCAATCGCTAGCGCGATCAGTACCAGCGCGGCGATAGCCCAGCGACCCCATCGACCCGGTGCTAGTTGCATTAAGGCCTCGCCAAGCCCGAGGCGTGCGATGACGCCAAGCCGTGTGGACATGTCTTGCAGCAGCATCGTTGCAATGGTCGCAAACACTAACACCCAGATCAGCGCGAACCCGTGCGTTGCGCCTGCCACCATGCAGGTGGTGACCGTGCCGGGCCCGATAAAAGCGGCGGCGACCAGCGCGCCCGGCCCGGGACGCAGCTTTTTAGCTTGAGTTCGACTGTCGCTCATCACGGTTCAGTCTAACCGGATTGCGCCAGGCGATGTGGGCTTCGGGCCGGTTGTTAGGCCTGTTTTGACAACACTTCGATAACATCGGTGGTACCGATGGCGTCGTTGCCGGCAAGAAAAGTGGCAAATGTCTCGCCGTCGCGATAGGCGACGACGTTACGGCCATAGGTTTTACCGAAATAGAGTGCTTCATCGGCATCTTTGACGACGTTGTCCGCCTCTAATGCCAATGTCGCCCGAATCGAGGCGACGCCAATGGTGACGGTGATTACGCCGTAGGCAGAACGCGGATGAGCGATAGCGAGACGCTCTACTGTTTGGCGCATGCGCTCTGCGACCACCAGTGCATCCTTGATGTCGGTCTCACCCAGCACGGCGACGAATTCTTCACCGCCGTATCGGGCGACCAGATCCATCGGCCGTGTGGCGCATTTCGACAGCGCATATGCGACCTGCTTCAGGCAGCGGTCGCCTTGCTGATGGCCCAGCGAATCGTTGTACGGTTTGAAGTAGTCGATATCGATCAGAATCACAGCGACACAGGTGCCCTCTCGAGCGCAGAGACGCCAGACATGGTCCTCGAATTCATCGAACTCACGCCGGTTCGGAATGCTGGTCAGGGCGTCAGTTTTCGACAGGTCGCGGAGCCGCTCATTGGCTTCTTTCAGCGCTCGCGTTCGCTCGACCAGTTCTGCCTCTTTGGAGATCAGCGTCTGCTCCAGTTCACGTTGCAACTTTGATTCTGCGGCGATTGACGAATTCAGGTCTCCCTGTGCTTTGCGCAGTTGTTCGGCTCGATCGCGCAGTACATCGTAAATCGGTTGGAATTCCGCGATGGTGTCCGGTGGTGTAATGACCGTGTCATCGTCGACATTCGGATCAAATCGTCGCAGCACGCGATGGAGAGAGTCGATGCTGCGATCGATACGTCTGAAAAACGACACTGCGGCCAATATCGATATCACGATGACTGTCATTACGAGCAGCAATCCGAGTTGATATTCGCGGGCGATCGCCGTCAAGGTCGGTTGCAGCGCGGCGGCGACGATAATGGTGGCGCCGTTGTTTAGCTCGCTAGACGCCACCATGAACGGCGCAGTCTTGCCGTTCGTAGTGCGATGGTCAACGCGAAAGGCAACACCGTTTTGTACCTCGCCATAGATGTTGTTGCGTGCGTTCTTGTACGCATTGACCACTGCGTCTTTTACCAGCGGTTCTGAGGCAAATCGCACCGTATTGCTTGAGTCAAGCACAATCGTGAACACCTCCGTGCCTCGACGGGTGTCTTGACTGATCGCGCTGAGCATCGATGACGCCATCGATTGCTGGCGTAGTGTGTTTTGCGTCAATTCCAGTGAATGAACCAGATCGTCAGTCAGCATCGCGAGTCGGTGCTGTGCATTGGTGTCAACGAAATAGGCCACCAATGCAATCAACGGAGTCACACTGACAAGCATCAAACCGGCGGTCAGTAGTCGTTTCAAGCTGATATGGCTGTCGCCGGAAATGTGTTCCGGTGCAGGGGTCTGTGATCGAGAGAATTGCCAGAAGCCGACGGCGCTCAACACCACTAGCAGAGCGCAAACAAACCAGTGGACTAGGAAGTGTGCGTCGAGCAACAACGACAACAGCAACGGATTGACCGCGTATCCATCCATTTGCGTTTGACTTAATCTGCAGACCCGCTAGCCCGATTAGACAATAGCGTGTCGTGGCGAGAAATCTTGAGTCAAAGTTGCGGTGTCACCGCGGCGTGAGTTTCGGTCAATCCGGCGCGTTAGCGCGGTGGTGACGTAGCAGCCAGGCCGCTTCTTCCCCGGGTTCTGGCATGATCTCGCCACCCTCAAACGCCCAGCTCGCGGGCACGTCGGTTGTCATCATGCCAATGTTATCCAGACTTAATCCGGCATGCGTTTGGATAGACTTGCGCACCGCTTCAATGATCTGTGATTTTTGTGCGTCAGTCCGGTTGGCACGAATACTGCCAAAAACCATGGCGGACTTGCCGCCGAGCGGTGGATTGGCCTCGTTTTCAACAAAAAATGCATGGACAAATTGGGCGGGTGCGCCGGTGACGTCGCAGTGAATCCGTGTGATGTCTTTGGCGATTGCCGGTTTGGCTGAATCGGGTATGGCACCCGTCGTCGCATTGCACAAATACAAAGGCATAGTGAGTTCCTATTGCAGCTGGGGGTCGGAGATCACACCAACAACTTCATCCAAAGTGACCTCGGTCTCTTGCGCCCAGAGCTCGCACAGGGTCTGCAGTAGTGCTGCGCGTTCTGCTTGCGGCAGTGCTCTGTTTGCCGTCATGGAAATGATTGACGAGGTGCTTGGCTTGGCAGCGGTGAAACCACTGCCCTGTTGAATAACAAGCCAGCTCACTTCAGCAGGCTCGCCGAATGCATTGATCGCAAGCTCACTTAGACGAGTGCGTAGCGTCGATTCGACGTCGGCCGAAATCTGGCCTGCCTGGACGATACAGTTGCAGCTGATCATGTTTTGCCTCGTTGGTTCGACTGCGCGCTAGCCGATGCTAAGCGTGTAGCGCCACCGGTGTCCATGCGACCAGAAAGTGTGGGTCTAGTGCGGGCTATCGGCTAACGTACAGGAACATGCCTCGCAAGAGCGACGGCTATCATGTCTGGCGGCGGCGACTCAGACGCGGCGCGAGGTAGGAAAGTGGCGGAGGAGGAGGGATTCGAACCCTCGAAGGGCTACAAACCCTTGCCGGTTTTCAAGACCGGTGCATTCAACCGCTCTGCCACCCCTCCGAGCCGCGTATTGTGCGGCCGTCTGCGACGGTGGTCAACCGCTGGTCAAATCGGGACAAGCTGCGTAAGCTTTCGCGCGTGAAATCAAGCACTGACCCAGTGGCTGCCCGGCGTAAACGTCGCCGCCGAAACCGTTGTTCGCGAATTGCAGGCGCATAAGCTCAAAGACGTCGGTCGCTGTATGACCGCATTGCGGCAAAAGTACCCGGGACGAATCGAATGCGGCCCGGCCAGCAAAGCTGTTCGCGCGGCGATAGGCTAGACCAAACCCTCCAATTTAGCGCATATTCGGCCTCATCTTGTGAGAGGGCTGAACTATGAAGTCGTTTATCATTGCGCTGGCTGCGCTCATTCTTGGCGCGTTTATCGGCGGGTTCACCTATCACAGCGTCGTCCCACCGCTGACGGACGTCATGGCACGCGCTGCCGCGTTTGAGGGTGATGCCGACTATTTTTTCCAGAATGCCAGCGAGTTCTATCCAACCCGCACAGTCGCTACTGGCGAAGACGGGGTGCCGCTGCCGCAAACCGATGGTGTACTGGACGGCTTCACCTATGAGTATGAAGGGCAAACCCGCCAACTGGCGGATCTGTACACGCAGATGGAAACCGCCGGCATCATCATTGTTCATGATGGGCAGATTATTCATGAATCGTATGGCCGCGGCGCTGATTCTGGGACCCGGTTCACAACTTGGTCCTTGGTCAAGTCAATCACCTCTACCTTAGTGGGTGTGGCGGTTGCGGATGGTCTGATTGAGAGTGTCGATGATCAATTGGTGAAGTATCTGCCGGAAGTTGCCGGGACCGCTTATGATGGCGTTACGATTAAGCACGCACTGCAAATGTCGTCGGGGATTCGCTATGACCCGAACCTGTGGGACGGAAAGATGGATGATACCATCGATTTCATGACCAAAAGCGTGGTGACCGGCCAGACGCCAGCTTTTGACCTAGCGATTGCTTACAAACGCGAGCACGAGCCTGGAACGAAATTCAATTACAATACCGCGGAAAGTCAGGTTCTAC
>JBCCZN010000049.1:0-16591 GCA_039187375.1 Pseudomonadota bacterium | reverse complement strand
GATCGATGTTGGAGTCGGTATCGGCTATGGTCGCTGCAACCTCAGCCAGAACTCCCATCCTGTTGACGGCCTCGACAGTCAACTGAACATGAAATTGCTGAGAGATATTGTCGAGCCACTCCACGTCAATCCACTTTTGCGCGTGTTTACGGAAGTTAACTAGGTTTGAGCACTGGGTGCGATGGATCACAATGCCACGACCGGTACTGAGGTAACCGATGATGGTATCGCCGGGTATCGGGCTGCAACATCGGCCATAGCTGACGACCATCCCTTCGGTGCCGACAATCGTCAGTGGCTGATCGCTGTCATCGGCGACCGTTTCGGTATCGTCAACTGCAAGCTGTCGCGCGGCCAGTGGTGCCAGACGTTCGCCTAGACCGAGCTGTTCAAATAACTCGGTCGTGTTGTTCAGACCGATTTTTTCCAGGTAGTCATCGATTCGCGTGCGCGGTAATTTGCGGATCGACAAATTGAACTCACCCAGCGCGTTGTTGAGCATGCGCTTGCCTAGCTCGCGCGCCTCGTCATTGCGCAGTGCCTTGAGGTATTTCTGAATCGATGTGCGTGCCTTGGCTGTGACAACGTAGTTGAGCCAGTTGGCATTGGGCTTGGCGCTTTTTGCGGTGATGATCTCAACAGTCTGACCATTGGATAGTTGCGTGCGCAGTGGTACCAAACGCCGGTCGATTTTGGCTGCAACACAGCGATTGCCAACGTCGGTGTGTACGGCATAGGCGAAGTCCACCGGTGTGGCACCCTTGGGCAGTCGGCGGATATCGCCGTTGGGGGTGAACACCCAAACTTTGTCCGGAAACAGGTCGACCTTGACGTTTTCTAGAAATTCTTCGGACGAGTCGGACTGGTCCATTTCCATCAGGCGCCCGAGCCACTCCCGTGCGCGTGTCTGTGAAGAGGAGGTTTCTGAGTCTGCCGACTTGTATTGCCAGTGCGAGGCGATACCGTCTTCGGCCAACATGTCCATCGCCGAGGTTCGAATCTGCACCTCTAGCGGTAAGCCGCCCGGACCAAAACAGGTGGTGTGCAACGACTGGTAGCCATTAATACGCGGGATCGCGATGTAATCCTTGAATCGGCTTGGCATCGGGCGAAACAACTTGTGCACCAGACCGAGGGTTCGATAGCAGGTGTCGACACTATCAACGATGATTCGAAAGCCATAGACATCGACAATCTCCGTCAGCGAGACGCCCTTGGTGCGCATTTTTTGATAGATGCTGTAAAGATTCTTGCGCCGTCCCAGCACCTCACCGCGTATGTTGTGCGCGTGCAGGCCAGCGCCCAGACTTTCGGTGAGTTGCTTCACGACCTGACGCTGATTGCCGCGCGCTTTTTTCAATGCGTTGAGCAACACCTGATAGCGATAAGGATGCAGATAACGCAGTCCCAGATCTTCGAGTTCGATCTTAATTACGTTAATGCCAAGGCGATTGGCGATGGGGGCATAAATTTCCAAGGTCTCACGGGCGATGCGGCGCTGTTTTTCAGTTGGCATCGACTCCAGCGTGCGCATGTTGTGCAAGCGATCTGCGAGTTTGACCAGGATCACGCGGATGTCTTCGACCATCGCCAATAGCATCTTGCGGAAGCTGGAGGCTTGCGCTTCGGCGCGACTTTTGAACTGAACCTGATCCAGTTTGGTGACACCGTCAACCAGTTTGGCCACGGCAGGTCCAAACATCTCGGCAATCTCTTCCGTTGCCGCCGGCGTATCTTCGATGACATCGTGCAGAATCGCTGCGGCGATGGTCTCACTATCCAAACGCATCTCGGCCAGAATCATCGCTACCGCAACGGGGTGGCTGATGTAGGGTGCGCCGGATTTACGCTTCTGGCCGTGGTGCGCACGAGCGCCGAAGTCGTAGGCGCGTGCGACAAGCTCAATCTGCTCGGTAGGCAGATATTGCTTCAGTTCTTCCAACAGTTTGAGAAAACCGGTCGCCCACCGGTTGTTGGCCAAGCGGCCCAGCAGGCCGCTGGCGTAGTCGAAGCCGCGCTCGCCTACGCTGGCCATAGCTCAGTGCAGCGCAGGGCGGACCGTGTCCAGTGCGTTGATGCGCGCCGCACGTGGGTCCCTGCCGTTCGTCGCCTAGTCGCCCAGCCGTAGCGATTGCAGCGGAATCATGTCCTCTACAATCGGTTCCGCGCGAATCAGCTCTTCCGGTGGCTGGTCGGGTTCGTCCAGGATTGCGGCGGTGACATTGCCTTCAGCGATCTCACGCAGTGCGATTACAGTCGGCTTGTCATTTTCCCATTCGATGGTTGCATCGGCGCCATTTGCGAGCCGTCGCGCGCGCTTCGCCGCAATCAAAACCAGGTCAAAAATGTTGTCAACACGCTCGAGGCAATCTTCAACAGTAATACGTGCCATGGGGGTGTGGCCTTAAAAAATGAATTCGGTCAGACAGGATACGCCAAGCGCCTCAGCGATTACCAGCGAACGCGTCGGTTTCGAGTACTTGCCGCATGCGCTGCGCAACACGTTGTGTGCCGACTCGGTTACGGCGTAGCCGACCGACAGCGAGACCGGCGAGTTCGTCGAGTGCGGCATCCAGCTCGTCGTTGATGACGATGTAGTCGAATTCTGTCCAGTGCGAGAGGTCGGATAACGAGTCTTGCAGGCGTCTGCGGATCACCGCATCCGAGTCTGTGCTGCGCTGTCGCAGCCGTTGTTCGAGTGCCGCCACTGACGGCGGCACGATAAAGATCGACAGGCAGTTCGGCATCTTTTGGCGCACCTGCCGGGCGCCCTGCCAGTCGATCTCAACGATGGCATGTTGTCCTTGCGCACGCAGTGTTTCGACCGCCTGTTTTCCAGTGGCGTAGTAGTTGTCGAATACACAGGCGTGCTCGAGGAATTCACCGGCATCGCGCAGGGCCTCGAACTGTTGGGTCGTGACGAAGTGATAGTCGCGACCATCCTGCTCGGTTGGTCGACGCTGCCGAGTGGTATAGGACACCGAAAATACGAAGCGCGAATCGCGCTCGATCAATCCGCGCACCAGGGTCGTCTTGCCAGCACCGCTGGGTGCCGAAATAACGATCAGCCGTCCGCGCCTACTCAATGTTCTGCACCTGCTCGCGCATCTGCTCAATGGACACTTTCATGTCGACAGCCATCGCTGTGGTCGCGGCATCGGCGGACTTTGATGCTAGCGTATTGGCTTCTCGATTGAGCTCCTGAATCAGAAAGTCGAGCTTGCGACCACTGGGTCCGCCCTTGGCAAGGATGTCGCGGATGGCGCCAATGTGAGCGGTCAGTCTGTCCAGCTCCTCATCCACATCGAGTTTTTGTGCCGCGATCGCCAGCTCTGCCTCAAGGCGAGCCGGGTCCACCTGCAAATCCAGCCGCCCGAGACGTTCGTCGAGTTTTTGACGATTGGCGGTCAGCACCTGGGGTCTGCGCTCGCGCACGGCGTCGCCCAGACGGGCCAGCTCGTCGCAGCGCTGCAGCAACAGACCCGCCAAGGCACGACCCTCATCAGCGCGCATCTCGGCCAGCCGCGTCAGTGCATGGGTTAAGCCATCCAGTGCTGCCTGACGCAGTACGGTTTCGTCTGGCAGTGGATCTTTGAGCACGCCAGGCCAGCGCAACAGGTCTGTGGCAGAGGCCGGTGCAGAGCCCGGAACATGCGCCTGAATCGTCTCGATGGCCGCGCCAAGTGCGCTCAGCAGCGCATCATCGACGCCCAGCTCGACCTCGGTGCCGCTATCGCGTACGACGCTGATAGTGCAATCGAATTTGCCACGCGACAGGTGCTGCGAGACGCATTTGCGCATATCGTGCTCAAACCGGCGCAGCGGTTCGGGTAGTCGAAATTGGGCATCGAGGTAACGGTGGTTGACGGTACGCAGCTCGAAGCTAAGCTGTCCAATTGGAGAGTCTGACTGCGCACGTGCGAAGCCGGTCATGCTGTTGAGTGATTCAGGCATTACTGCTGTCAAGTTCCCGCGTTTGTGTGCGCCACGTCATGGCGCGATCCTGCCTACAATTGTTATGTTAGCCGGCAATAACAAAGTACCGACTGCATGTCACCGATATGGAGTCCGTACGCATCATAGCGCGCCATGGAATGGCATGCAGTCCATCGCTCTCGGGTCCGACATTGACGGTTGAATTTGCAAAATACACCCTGATTGGGAAACGGAAAGACAATCAGGATCGCGTCGATATTGTCATCGGCGAGCAGGCCGCTTTGCTGATGGTATTCGACGGCATGGGCGGCCATATGGGCGGCGCACGCGCTGCGGAAACCGCGATGGCCGAGGTCAAGCAGGCTTTTGCCGATACACCCCAGCCGATCTTCGATGCACAGGGATTTTTGTATCGAGCGGTGAGCGCGGCACACGATGCGGTGGTTCGACTGGGTGCCGATGACAATGTCGATAAACGGCCACGCGCGACCTGCGCGCTTTGCCTGGTGCAGGATGATGCCTGCTATTGGGTGCATGTGGGCGACTCGCGAATCTATCTGTTACGCGACAACGCGGTACACCATGTCACCCGTGATCACTCGCATGTCGAGGTATTGATCAGCGAAGGCGTGATCGAGCGCGACGAGGCCGAGAATCACCCGATGCGCAATTTCGTTGAGTCATGCCTGGGTGGCGACGATCCACTGCCGGCGATCACCGTTTCACGCAAGCGCGAGCTGTTTCCGGGCGATGTGCTGTTGTTGTGCACCGATGGCTTGTGGTCAGGCCTGCGGCATGAACAAATGGTGCAGATAAGCTATGACTCGAAGGCGCCGCTGCCAATCGTGCTGAAGGTCATGTGCGAATTGGCGGTCAAGGCCAACGGCAAGCGCGCAGACAATACCAGCGTTGCTGTATTGCGCTGGAGTCCCTGACCGCCAGTGGGCGGCTTTTGGCTATACTGCCGGTTTGCATACCAAACAAGGACACTCTCATGCAGCGACCCAGTGGCCGCGCACCAGACAGTCTGCGCCCGATTCGCATTGAAACGGGGTATACCAAACATGCTGCCGGCTCGGTGTTAATCAGTTGCGGCGAC
The DNA here is from genome assembly GCA_039187375.1 of Pseudomonadota bacterium. GTDB lineage: Bacteria > Pseudomonadota > Gammaproteobacteria > Steroidobacterales > Woeseiaceae > CALBPI01. Next base: position 11,556 of record JBCCZN010000049.1, on the reverse strand, counting down.
ACCCGAGTGTTGTGTACCGCCAGTGTCGAGGAGCGCGTGCCGCCGTTTCTGCGCGGCAAGCAACAAGGCTGGGTGACCGGCGAGTACGGTATGTTGCCAGGTTCGACGCACACGCGCGGTCAACGCGAAGCGGCGCGCGGCAAACAATCCGGCCGTACGCAGGAAATTCAGCGTCTGATCGGTCGTTCGTTACGCGCCGTGGTCGATTTACAAGCGTTGGGTGAGCGCACCATTACGCTTGATTGCGACGTGCTGCAGGCTGACGGTGGCACCCGCACAGCGTCGATAACCGGCGCATACGTTGCCTTGGCGTTGGCGATCCAGGGTTTGTTGGCGCGCGGCCAGATCAAGACCAACCCTCTGCACGGCGCAGTTGCCGCGGTGTCGGTCGGCATTTATCGCGGTGAGCCAGTGCTCGATCTGGACTATGCCGAGGACTCGCAGGCCGAAACCGATATGAACGTGGTGATGAACAGTGCCGGTGGCTTTATCGAAGTCCAGGGTACGGCCGAAGGGCATGCATTTCGCCGAGACGAACTCGATCAGATGTTGGCATTGGCACAGGCGGGGATCACCGAATTAGCGGCCGCACAGCAGGCGGCGCTGGATCAGGCGTGACCGTGCAACTGGTGTTGGCCAGTGGCAATGCCGGCAAATTGCGTGAGTTGTCGGCCTTGCTCGCGCCGTTGCCGGTGACTTTGGTCGCCCAATCGGCATTGCAGATTGAAGGCGCCGAAGAAACCGGCCAGACCTTTGTCGAAAACGCGATCTTGAAGGCACGGCACGCCGCGGGTGAGAGCGGTTGTGCAGCGCTGGCAGACGACTCGGGCCTGGTCGTACCCGCACTGGGCGGGGCGCCTGGTGTGTATTCGGCTCGCTATGCCGGTGCCGAGCCGTCTGACGATGACAATATCGATGCGCTATTAAGCGCACTGGCTGACCAGTCTGATCGCACGGCACAGTTTCGGTGTGTCATGGTGATGATGCGCAGTGCGCGCGATCCCTCGCCGCTGATCTGCGAAGGGCGTTGGTCTGGCACGATCGCACAGGTGCGCAGTGGCGATGCCGGGTTCGGCTACGACCCGGTGTTTATTCCGCAAGGTGGCGATGTCAGTGCAGCCACATTGAGTGCGGCACAAAAAAATGCCGTCAGTCATCGCGGTCAGGCCTTGGCAGCGCTGTTGCCGATGTTGCGAGCCGAGTTTGGTTACGCTGGTTGAACCACCCTTATCGCTGTATGTGCACCTGCCTTGGTGTCTGAGCAAGTGCCCCTACTGCGATTTCAATAGTTACAGCGCACCGGCAGAGCCGCTGCGCGAAGCACGCCGTGACGAGTACGTCTCCGCACTGCGCCGTGATATCCAGCGTCAGCGCGATTTTTCGCGGCAGCGCCGCCTGCACTCGGTATTCATCGGCGGTGGCACGCCATCGTTATTTACCCCCGATGAAATCGGTGCGGTGCTCGATAGCGCGGATCGCACGTTCGGGTTTGAGTCAGACGCAGAGATCACGTTGGAGGTGAATCCTGGCGCGCTGGAGCGTGGCAGTTTTCAAGGCTATCGCGCCGCGGGCGTCAATCGCGTGTCGATCGGTGCGCAGAGCTTTTCGGCGAAGTCCTTGCAGGTATTGGGACGTCTACATGGGCCCAAAGACACGATCGATGCGGTTGCGTCTGCACAGGCGGCTGGGTTTGATCGCATCAACCTTGACGTGATGCAGGGGCTGCCGCATCAGGACCTCGCGGCGGGGATCGCCGATATCGAGCAAGCTCTGGCGCTGGGTGTCGATCATGTCTCGCATTACCAGTTGACGCTGGAGCCGAACACGGTGTTTTTCGCCAAGCCACCACCGTTTCCGGACGATGAGACGCTGGACGCGATCAATACCGCGGCTGCAGCGCGCCTTCAGCAGGCAGGGTTCCACAATTATGAAGTATCCGCCTGGGCGCGCGGCGCGAGCCGGTCTCAACATAATCTGAACTATTGGCGGTTTGGTGACTATCTGGCGATCGGGGCCGGTGCCCACGGCAAGCTGACCCGCGATGGGCAGCTCTGGCGTTACGCGCACGCTGCCAACCCTCGGCGATATCTCGATGAGATCGATGCGCCGGTGGAACTCGAGCGCATTGAGGCGGCACAACGGCGCTTTGAGTTCATGCTCAATGCGTTAAGACTCAATGAAGGCTTCAGTCGAGCACTGTTTGAGCAACGTACCGGTTGCGCGATTGGCTCGGTTGCAACTGCGCTACAGCAGGCCGAACAGCGCCAATTATTGCAGCGCAGTCAGGACGAGGTCTGGCAGCCGACGTCCACCGGCAGACGGTTTCTCAATGACTTACAGGCGATATTCTTGCCCTGAATTTGGCTTGTGGTAGGGGCAGATTGATGCAGGGTCGGAGTGACGCTTATTCACACCGCCAATCGCTTGACTATTTTCGTAACGTAGAACGCAACTCGCTTAGAGTAACGACTACAGAAATTTAAATAAGTAATTGAAAAATATCGTTTTTTATAATTGGTGAATTTTTAAGCAATCTAAATGGATTGTGACAACGACGCGGGTTACGGGCGGTTGTGGATGAAGCGTCAACAGGTTTATCCACAGGAATTGTGGATAATTGCGCCGGCTGGCCAGAGCGTAACCGGTCTGCTTGTTTATCCGCCGCTTGGCCTTTATAGTACGCGACCTTTTTTCTACTTGCGGGCGCCGGAGAGCGTCACGTTGGAGAGACCCATGAAACCGGAAATTCATCCTTCCTACGCCGACATCACCGTGACCTGTAGTTGCGGCGCTAGCTTTGAGACCCGCTCCACGCTTGGCGATAACCTGGCGGTCGAAGTGTGTTCATCCTGCCATCCGTTCTACACGGGCAAGCAGAAGATCGTTGACACCGGCGGTCGGGTAGATCGTTTCCGCCGTCGTTACGGCAAGTAATCCCCGGGGCTGATCCACATCGCAACACCCAAGGACGACTGATCATGACAGACAAACACTTCACGCTGACCTCGCCCGATGGCAAGGCAACTCAATTGCCAGTGCGTCAGGGCACCACAGGGCCGGACGTTGTCTCGATTGGGTCTCTTTATAAAGAGCAGGGCGTCTTCACCTACGACCCGGGGTTTGTCTCCACCGGTAGTTGCGAAAGCAAGATCACTTTCATCGACGGTCAGGAAGGCATCCTGATGTATCGGGGGTACCCGGTAGAGCAGCTCGCGGCCTCGTCGCATTACATGGAAGTGGCCTATTTGTTATTGAACGGCGACTTGCCAACCCGCAATGAGCTGGACGAGTTCACAGACTCGATTCGTCATCACACGATGATTAACGAGAGCATGTTGCGCTTTTTCAACGGCTTTCATTACAACGCCCACCCGATGGCAATGATCTCGGGTGTGGTTGGATCGATGTCGGCGTTCTATCACGACACCACCGATATATTCGATCCGAAACATCGTGAAATTTTTGCGCATCGGATCATCGCCAAACTGCCGACAATCGCCGCAGCGGCCTATAAACACACGCTGGGTCAGCCGTTTATCTACCCGCGCAACGATCTGGACTACTGCAGCAATGTGCTGAACATGTTCTTCGGTGTGCCGGCAGAGCCCTACCAGATCGATCCGGTGGCCGCTGAGGCGCTGGATTTGCTGTTTATCCTGCATGCTGACCATGAGCAGAATTGTTCAACGTCAACGGTACGGATGGCGGCGAGCTCTCAAGCTAACCCCTACTCGGCGATCGCAGCTGGCATTTCCGCTTTGTGGGGTCCGGCACACGGTGGCGCTAACGAGGCGGTGTTGAAGATGCTCGAAGAAATCGGTGATGTAAAACGCATCCCCGAGTTTGTCGAGCGCGCCAAGGATAAAAACGATCCGTTCCGCCTGATGGGTTTTGGTCATCGTGTTTACAAGAACTTTGATCCGCGTGCGACGATCATTCGTGAGATGTGCCACAAAGTCCTCAAGAACCTGGGCCGGCAGGACACACCATTGTTTGATCTGGCGCTGGAGCTTGAGCAGGTCGCATTGCAGGATGATTACTTCAAAGAGAAGAATCTCTATCCGAACGTGGATTTCTATTCGGGCATTATCTATCGCGCGCTGGGCATACCGACCTCGATGTTCACCGTTATGTTCGCGATTGGCCGTGCCGTTGGTTGGGTCGCGCACTGGGCGGAGATGATCGAAGACAACTCTCGCATCAGTCGCCCGCGCCAGCTCTACACCGGCGCACCGAGTCGCGACTACATCGATATCCAGAAGCGCTAGGTCCGTCCGCTGCTAAGCGGCGTCTTGTGACAGCAATTTGGTCAGCTTCTTGATGGAAGCGCGCTTCATTGGTTTGCCATCTACCGGGCTAAGCGGCGCTTGGCGCAATCCGTCATAGGCAAAGACGGTTGCCTCGACCGGCAACGACTGCCAGTCAAATCGATAGCCAGGGTAAGTCTGGCTGCGTCCACGCTGAATTTTCAATCTGCGCTCAAACAACTTGTAGTCCAGCCCGCGTTCGGTCAAAAACCACGCGATGTCCTCGGCGCTGTCAGAGAAAACGTGCAGGTTAGCCGGCGCATCAGCGGCAGCGGTGCCGGCTAATAGTGGACCCACCAATCTTGGTTCGAACGCTTCCAGTTCCTGCATTAGAGTAAGCGCGGTCTTGCGACGTTGTGTCAATGAGCGTTCGTGGTCTTCTTCGGCGTACAGTCGATGATGTTCGATGAGTGCGGCTTCGACCTCAATATTGCTGGGCAGGGTGCCGAACTGATCCAGTCCAAGACGCGCTGCCGCCTTGCGCTTGGCGGCGCTGAAGTCGCTAATGCCGTGGTCCGCCATGATGCGCGCAGCTTCCTGCGCCACACTGAGGCGTGAGCGATCATGATCGTGGTCGTAAGCCATTGCCGCTCACCTGCTTTGCCTTATCGTTGCGGATTAACTCAGAAAAGTTCGGTTTCCTCAACCCGCTCTGAGTCGTCGCTGAATGGGTCGATCAACTGCTCTTCGCTGACCAGCGCTGGTTGTGTCCCTGCTTCGAATGTCTCGAACAGAAAATTTCGATCATTGGCGCCAGCCAGAGCGCCAGTCGCTGGATTGATACGCACTGTGACCAGGCCGTCCGGTTGTGGATAACGCCCGTTCGGGGCGCCGAGCAGCGCATCGCGCATGAAGTGAATCCACATCGGCAATGCGGTACGCCCACCCTCCTCGCCAATACCCAGCGGCTCGTCATTATCAAAGCCAACCCAGGTGACCGCGACCAGGTCCGGGTTAAAGCCGGCGAACCAGGCATCGCGCTGGTCATTCGAGGTGCCGGTCTTACCCGCTAGATCCTGTCGTTGCAGTGTTCTAGCGCGTCGGCCGGTGCCGCGCTGAATCACATCTCGCAACATGTCCTGGATTAACCAGACGTTGGTTGCCGACAAGGCTCGCGGTGCAATGGTCGCGGGGTCCAGCGATTCGATCAGTGCTTCTCCCACTTCAGCGTCGATACGTGTTGCGGCGGGCAGCGTAATCGAATCGGGTTCGGGGGCCACTTCAATCTCACAGTCACGGCAAACTTGGCGTGGGACATGTACATCGATCAGTTCGCCATCAGCCAATTCGATGCGATCAATAAAAAAGGGCTCGATCAGAAATCCACCGTTGGCGAGCACCGCATAGGCACCGGCCATATCCAGCGGACTCGCCGCACCGGCACCCAGAGCCAGCGATAGATTGTTGGGAAGTGCGCGCTCCATGAAGCCGAACTGACGCACATGCCTCAGAGCAGCGCCGACTCCCATGCGCAACACCAGGCGCACGGAGACTAGATTCATCGAGCGCACCAGTGCATCACGCAACCGGGTTTCCCCATAAAAACGACCAGTCGAGTTTTTCGGCCGCCATTCGCCTTCGTATTCACTGGAACGGATGACCACCGGCGCGTCATTAATGACACTGGCTGCAGTGAAATCATTCGCAAGGGCAGCTGAGTAAATGAAGGGCTTGAAGCTGGAGCCGGGCTGGCGGGCAGTCTGGACGGCGCGATTAAACTTGCTCAGGCGGTAATCAAACCCCCCGCTAATGGCAGCAATACTGCCATCTTCCGGGTTCAATGCGACCAACGCGCCTTGCGCCTCTGGCACCTGTGCCAGCGCATGCATCCCGGTCACAGTCTCGATGATGTAGATGATGTCACCGGGTTGCAGTACTTCACTGGCCGACTCAGGCGGATCGCCAACGCGGCTACGTGTCACGAACGGCGCCGCCCAGCGCATGCCGTTCCACGGCAGTCGAACCTCGCGGTTTCCGGCCAGTCGCAAACTGGCACTGTCATCGTCGTTAACCGATAACACGAGCGCCGCATGCAGATCTTTCGGACCCTCAAAATCGGTGAGGGCCTGCTCGATCTGGGCATCGGTTGCCGTGTCGAGGTCCAGACTGGTCAGTGCTCCGCGGTAACCGTGTCGGCGGTCATATTCCAGCAGACCGTCACGCACAGCGTAATGGGCCGCTTGCTGCATCCGACTATCTATCGTGGTCGTCACCCGATAGCCGCGCGTGGTGAGCTCGCGTCCGAAGCGATTCGCCAGATCGCGCCGCACCATCTCTGCCAAATAAGGCGCCGAAAGTTCGATATCGGGACCGTGCAATTTGGACTGTAGCGGGAAGTCCTCGGCGTTTTGCCATTGCTGCGCGTCAATAAAGTCAAGCTCGCGCATGCGTCGCAGCACGTAGCTGCGCCGGCGCTTCGACGACTCCGGTCCCGATACCGGGTTGTAGTCGGATGGTCTTTGCAGCAAACCCGCAAGTGTTGCGGCTTCGGCGATGTTGATGTCGACCAGCGCCTTGCCGAAATACACCTGGCTGGCGGCGGCGACGCCATAGGCACGCTGTCCGAAGAACATTTTGTTCAGGAACAACCCCATAATTTCTTCTTTGCTGAATTCCTGCTCAATCTTGTAGGCGAGAAATGCCTCTTTGAGTTTGCGGATGAAGCTGCGCTCGCGGGTCAGGAAGTAGTCACGCGCCAACTGTTGGGTCAGCGTACTGGCCCCCTGACCGCGACGACCCGCCAACAGATTTTTCCACGCTGCCCGCAACACGCCCTGATAGTCGATGCCAGGATGGCTAAAAAAGCGATCGTCTTCTGCGGCGAGAAAAGCCTGCACGACATGTGGCGGAATATCGTCATAATCGACCAGCAGTCGCCGCTGTTCGCCAATTTCCTGAATCAGCTTGCCGTCACGCGTGTAAATTCGCAGTGGCACCTGCAGTGGGATGTCACGCACAGTAGCTGCGTCCGGCAGTCCGGGCTTGGCGTAATGGTAAGCCGCAAATATGGCGGCGATGGCGCCAACAGCGACAACAAGGCCGAGTGTCAGACCGAGAATGGCGACACGAAATAACGTTCTGGTGTTCAAACTGGGAGATCTGCTCTTGTCCGTGCGCCGCCTATTATGCACATTGCTGCCTGGACAGGGCAGAACTCATGGGGGTGGGTTGTATCGCTGCAACAAAACAGGCCGATTCATCCGTGCATTCGGCACTGGTTCACGAAATTTTGCCTAATCCTGTGAGTTACGGCAGGAATTCCCAAAAGCGGAACCCAGTCACATTCTATTTAACATGTTGTTCGTATATAGTTTAGGACGTTAGCTTAGGCATCAGCCTATATAGAGTCCGTAAATAACGGATTAATAAGGGAAATTTAGTGTTGTTCGGCAAGAAAAACCGCGTTCTTCTCGGCCTCGATATCACAACCTCTTCCATCAAGCTTGTAGAGCTTGCGGAGGCTGGTCGCGGTTATCGTGTCGAATCCTATGCCGCTGAGCCGACGCCAGCGAATTCTATTAATGACAAGGCAATTGTCGATGCTCAGGCGGTGGGTGAAGCGATTCGCCGGGCCGTCAAGCGCTCAGGTACCAAGATTCGCGATGTTGCCATCGCGATCAGCGGTGATGCGGCGATTACCAAGACCATCCAGATGGCCTCAGGACTGAACGAGAACGAGATGGAAGGTCAGGTCGAGTTACAGGCAGACCAGTACATTCCGTTCCCGATGGAAGAGGTTAGCCACGATTACGAGGTGATCGGCCCGAACGAAGCCGATCCGGACATGAACGATGTGTTGCTGGTGGCAACCCGTACCGACAACGTCGAGCAGCGCCAGTCAGCGGTTTCCGCTGCGGGCTTGAATCCCAGCATTGTAGATGTTGAGGCGTTTGCACTGGAAAACGCCTGCCGTCTGCTCGAACACCAGATCCCCAATAACGGCATCGGTCAATCGGTGGCCGTGATCGATATGGGCGCGAGCAACACGACGTTTGGCGTGCTGCGTGACATGCGCGTTATTTACACCCGCGATTTTGCCTTCGGTGGGCAACAGCTGACCGAGGAAATCATGCGCACCTACGGCCTGTCGGTTGAAGATGCGGGTCGCGCCAAGAAAGAAGGCGGTCTGCCCAGCAACTATGAGCCGGAAGTGCTGGATCCGTTTATCGATGATGTGACCCAACAGGTCAGCCGCTCGTTGCAGTTCTATCTGGCATCCGGTGGAGGTCGCGAACAACCTGACCTGATTGTCGTTTGCGGTGGTTGCGCCAACATCCCTGGCATTGCTGACGTGATCGCCAGCCGGGTTGGCATTCCGACCGAAGTCGGCGATCCGCTGGGGCAGATGAAAGTGTCTGCACGTGCGAAAGGACAGAACATCGGCAGCGATGCCAATGCGCTGCTGACCGCGTTCGGCCTTGCACTGCGGAGTTTTGACTAATGCCAAAAATCAATTTATTGCCGTGGCGCGAAGAGCTCAGAAAAGAGCGGCAGAAATTCTTCCTGATATCCGTCGCCGGTGCAGTGGTTATCGGTGCAGCCATTATCGGTGCCGTCAACCTCGTCTGGGGCGCACGCATCGATTACCAGCAGGAGCGCAACGCGCGGCTGGACAAGGAAATCAAGATTCTTGAGGCGAGCATTTCAGACATCGATGGCATCGAGCGTCAGAAAGCGCGCTTGCTGGCACGTATGGAAGTCATCGAGCAGCTGCAGCGCAGCCGCCCGGAAGTCGTCCATTTGTTTGATGAATTGACTCGTACGATTCCGGATGGCGTGCACCTTGAAAGCGTCACACAGTCCGGACGTGACGTGCGCATCGCAGGCGTAGCGCAATCGTCGACCCGTGTGTCGTCCTACATGCGCAACGTCAACGAATCCGAGTGGCTTGAGTCTCCGGATCTGGAAAAAATCGAGACAATTCGAGGCCAGGCTCGCGAGCGCTTTACCTTTGAAATGACCGCCAGGCAAAAACCGAGCGAGTCAGACGGCTTGGGGGATGAGCTGTGAGTTTTATTGACGATCTCAATAATCTGGATCCAAACGATGTTGGGCGTTGGCCGCTCAGCATTCGTGCTGGCGCGGTCGCGTTGGTGTTCATCCTGGTTGTCGCCGCCGGCATCTGGTTTACGGTGATCAAAGATAAGCAGCTGGTACTCGAAAAAGAGCAGCGACGAGAAACCGAATTGCGCGGCACGTTCGAGAACAAACAGCGCAAGGCGGCCAACTATCAGGACTACGCCGATCAATTAGTCGAAATGGAAGAGCAGTTTGGCGCTATGTTGCGACAGCTGCCCGGTGAAACGGAGCTGCCGAACCTGATTATTGATATTTCCCAGACGGGTCTTGCGGCCGGTCTTGAGGAGCGGTTATTCGAGCCGCAGGAAGAACAAAAGCGCGAGTTCTACGCCGAGAAGCCGATCCGAATCCGGCTCAGCGGCGACTATCACTCGTTTGCGAATTTCGCCAGCGCGGTGGCGGCATTGCCGCGTATCGTGACGTTGCATGACATCAGCATCACGCCGGACGGACGCGAGTCCTCCAGCGATCAGTTGGTACTCGACGTGACGGCGAAAACCTATCGTTACCTTGAAGAAGAAGAGGGCTAGGTGCTGATGAATTTGAAAAGCACCGGCAGTATTCAGCGACACGTCCGTGCCTACCTGGCACTGGTTGCTGCGGCCGCGACACTCGCGGGTTGCGGCGGTGATATGCGTGATCTGGAGGTCTATATTGACCAGACCAAGACTACGCCTGGACGTAAGCCGGACCCACTGCCAGACGTCAAGCCATATGTGACCTTCACCTACACGGCCGACACCGAGGAGCTGCGTTCGCCGTTTTCTCCCGATGTACCAGCTGCTGCCGGTGGCCCGGGCAATAACGTGCGGCCGGACAGTCAGCGTAGTCGAGAGTATCTGGAAGAGTTTCCGCTCGATTCTTTTGACATGGTTGGCACGCTGTCAATCGGTGGCGTCAATTACGGCCTGTTGCAAGGTCAGGACGGCATCGTCCATCGAGTTGTTCCGGGTAACTACGTCGGTCAGAACGATGGCCGAATCATGCAAATTACCGAATCAGAGATCCGCCTGATCGAGATTGTCGCAAACGGCATTGGCGGTTACATCGAACGCGATGTTGCTATCGCACTAGCCAATTGAGACACACGATAATGGCATTTGGAGTACAAGACATGAAGCGCACCATCCAAGCGGCGCAGGCTGACACCGGCAAGGCCGCCAGCATTAACTGGCTGTGGCTGGCGATCGGCACCATGATGCTGGCGCTGATCATGCCCAACGTTCAGGCGCAAGAGCCTGGCAACGGCCTGACCGACATTCAGATTCAATCACTGCCAGATCGTGGTGTGGAATTGAAGCTCATCATGCGGGAAGTACCGCAGGATCCGCTCAGCTTCACGATCGACAACCCAGCGCGCATTGTGCTCGATATTCCAGACTCTGCGCTGGAAGTCGGCACTCGTCGTCAGCAGGTTGATGTGGGGCCGCTGGACACGATTCTGATGGCGGAAGCTAACGGTCGTACCCGCGCGGTTCTGAATCTCAGCTCGATGGTCGACTACACCACCAGCGTTGAGGGCAACGTCATCCGTGTACTGTTGAGCGCTGGCTCCGGTATTGCGCCATCGACACCAACCTTCTCCGGTGCACAGCAAAGCGCGCCGAGCTCGGCGACCGCCACCGGCCCACGTGCCATCAGCAACATCGATGTTCGGCGTACCCGTGAAGGCGGCGGTCGCATCATTGTTGATTTGACCGATCCGTCTACCCCGGTCGACATCCGTCAGGAAGGCGGTCGTGTCGTTGCGCTGTTCAAAGGCACCGAGTTGCCAGATGAATTGCTGCGTCGTCTCGATGTGCAAGATTTTGCAACGCCGGTCACCACCGTGGATACGCTGCGTGTCAATCGTGATGTGCGGGTCGTCATCTCCGCCGATGGCGCCTACGAGCAGCTCGCCTATCAGTCGGATGGTACGTTCGCGATCGAGATCTCCGAAATCAAGAAGGACGAGTCTTCCGGCACGATCTTCACCGAAGACAAAGAGTACTTTGGCGAGCGTGTCACGCTGAACTTCCAGGACATCGAAACGCGTGCGGTATTGCAGGTATTGGCAGAAATCAGTGGCCGCAATATCGTTGTCTCGGACACCGTGCAGGGCAGTCTGACCTTGCGTCTGAAAAACGTACCCTGGGATCAGGCGCTGGATATTGTCATGACCACACGCGGT
>JBCCZN010000048.1:0-16632 GCA_039187375.1 Pseudomonadota bacterium | reverse complement strand
GGCGTGCCCCACTCGTCCTCGACCACCACCACCTTGGCGCCGATGCGTTCACATATGCTCTGCATGCGGCCACCGAAGACGCCATTAATGCAAATGATCACCGTATCGCCAGGCTCAACCAGATTGACCAGACTCGCTTCCATGCCGATCGAGCCAGGCGCAGACATCACAAACGTCACCGGATTGTCGGTCACGAAAGTCATCCGCAGATCCGCAACGACATGGTCCATGGTATCCAGGAAGATCGGGTCCAGATGGCCAATGGTTGGCTGCGCCAGCGCAATCAAGACCGAATCCGGAACATTGGTCGGTCCGGGGCCAAACAGATCCCGATAGGGAATCACAGGGTCAGTTGTCTCACTCATTTGATAAGCGTGCCTTGATCCACGCCGAGATTCCACGCAAAACATCGCAATCAGCAATGTCCAGTTCACGTCGAAGCGACTATCGACTAGCTCACTAAACGCTCATCACTGGCTTTGCGAGACCTCATCGCTCGGGTAACCTGCCAGCGCAAACCAAACCGTCGCGCGTTTTCGCGCCATAGATTAATCTTATGACCACAGATGACCACAGCCCACTGCCACTGCACGAACAACGCATGGCCGGGGTGTGCCTGCACCTGACATCACTGCCCGGTCCACATGGCATCGGCACGCTGGGCGCACCGGCGCATACGTTTGTCGATCACTGTCACGATGCGGGCTTGCGCGTGTGGCAGTTCCTGCCAACCGGGCCAACGGCATTCGCGGATTCGCCGTATCAGCCGTTGTCCGCATTCGCCGGAAACCCGATGTTGATCGACCTGAATGAGCTGGTTGAACACGAATTGCTGGCATTAGATGACCTGATGCCGCTGAGCGAACTGCCAACAGATCATGTTGATTACGCACGACTGATCCCATTGAAGAATGCGGTACTGGATATCGCTGCTGCGCAGTTTTTCGATCAGCCCAACCATGCACTGCGGTCAGACTACGACGCATTTATCGCCCGACATGATGAGCAATGGCTCGATAACTACGCGCTATTTCGGACACTGAAGACACTCTATGACGAGCGCCCGTGGTATCAGTGGGTGGCACCGTATCGTCAGCGCGATCCGGATGCGCTGGCTGGCATTCGGCGCCAGCGCGGCGAAAAGCTGGATGCCATCAAATTTGTGCAGTGGGTGTTCGACCGTCAATGGCGGGCGCTACGACAGTACGCGCGTGAGCACAAAGTCTGGCTGTTTGGTGACATGCCGATCTACATCGCTCGCGATTGCGCCGATGCCTGGGCGCAACGCGAATTGCTGCGGCTTGATGAAGATGGCACTCCGGATGCCGTCGCCGGCGTACCACCGGACTACTTCAGTGAGGACGGCCAACTTTGGGGCAATCCGCTGTACGACTGGCAACAACACAGCGACACCCAATACCACTGGTGGGTGCAACGCATGCGCCACACACTGACGATGGTTGATATTGTGCGTATTGATCATTTTCGCGGGTTTGAGGCGTTTTGGTCGATACCCTTCGGTGATGACACCGCCCGCGGTGGACAATGGCAGAGCGGGCCCAATGATGCGGTATTCGATGCCATGCGCGCCGCTCTGACAGACCTGCCAGTCGTTGCAGAGGATCTCGGCGAAATCACGCCAGCCGTCGTTGCGCTACGTCAACGTCAGGGCATGCCCGGTATGTCGGTATTGCAGTTTCTGATCGGTGAAGACAGCTTTCAGCTGGATCAGATTGCTCGAGATTCGGTCGCGTATACCGGCACCCATGATAACGACACCACCGTTGGCTGGTTCCACGGCGGACCGGATGACCTTCGCAGCGACGACCAACGCCGATATGATCAACAACAGCTTTTGGCCAAGACCGGCGGCAATGAAGACGCACCGCACTGGGCACTGATCCGCGCAGCGATGGACAGCGCTGCCTGTATGGCCATGGCACCTATGCAGGATTTTCTCGGTCTTGGCTCTGAGGCGCGGATGAACATACCGGGCGTGACCGAGAACAACTGGCGCTGGCGAATGCTGACCGACGACTTCGACAAAGCACTGCGTGATGCCATCCGAGCCAATATTCGTCAGACACGTCGCTAGTGCATCAATACATCCCGCGAATAATGCAGGCAGTGCGCTATGATGGCGCTAAACCGGTGGGGAGATCAGGAGCATGACCGAAGAGACGCTACATCCGGCAACTGAAGACGGACGTTTTGTCAGCCGACTCACCCGATCCACATTGGCACTGATCCTCGCCGGTGGACAAGGTTCACGACTGCACGAATTGACCACCTGGCGCGCCAAACCCGGGCTGTACTTCGGCGGCAAGTTTCGCATCATCGACTTTCCGCTCTCCAACTGCTTCAACTCCGGCATCCGACGGGTCGGTGTCCTGACACAATACAAGGCGCACTCTTTGATCCAGCACCTCGTGCGCGGTTGGGCATCGCAAGTGTCCGGCATGAATGAATTCGTCGAAATCCTGCCTGCCTCCCAGCGAGTAGGTGGTGAGTGGTATCGCGGCACCGCCGATGCCGTCTATCAAAACCTCGACATCATTCGTAATTATTCGCCGCGCTTTGTCCTGATTCTCGCCGGCGATCATGTCTACAAGATGGACTATGGCCCTCTGCTGGCGGCCCACAGCGAATGGCAGGCCGATATGACCGTCTGTTGCCTCGAAGTGCCGGTAGAAGAAGCTGCCAATGCGCTGGGCGTGATGACTGTCGATGAACACAACCGCGTCATCGCATTCCATGAAAAACCCGCTGAACCGGCGTCGATTCCCGGCAAGCCCGGCATTTGTCTGGCATCGATGGGCAATTATGTATTTAACACCGACTTCCTGTTCGAACAGACGATCAAGGATGCCGATGACCCGAAAACCAACCATGACTTCGGCAAGAACATCATCCCGTCCATCATCAAAAACTACCGTGTGCATGCCTATCCATTCCGCGATCCTGACACCGGCGAGCAGGCCTACTGGCGCGATGTGGGTACGCTGCGCGCCTACTGGGAAGCGAATATGGAACTGGTCAGCGTGCTGCCGCAACTAAACCTGTATGACCAACAGTGGCCAATCAACACATTGCAGGCGCAGCTACCACCGGCCAAATTTGTACTAGACGATGGTGATCGTCGCGGCATGGCTATCAACTCGATGGTTAGCGGCGGTTGCGTCGTTTCAGGTGCACAACTGACAGGTTCGGTGTTGTTCTCCAATGTCACGGTTGAGGCACTCAGCGAGATTCAAGACTCGGTAGTGCTGCCGGATGTGCGCGTTGGCGAACGCTGCACTATCCGCAAGACCATTATCGATCGCGGCACGGTCATTGAGAATGGCATGTCGATTGGTGTCGACCCGGATGCGGATCGTGCACGCGGTTTTAGAGTGACCGAGGATGGTATTACTTTGGTAACACCCGACATGCTTGGTCAGGATCTGCACTTCACCCGGTAACGTCTGCTCGAACTCATGACCTCGCGCTCGATCTACATGGTCGCGTCTGAAAATGGCGCGCTTCCCGGAGCCAAGGCAGGCGGGGTTGGCGATGTGCTGAGAGACCTGCCCAGAGCACTGGCCGCTCGAGGTCACGAGCTGACTGTCGTCATACCATCGTATGGCCATTTACACACGCTGCCCGGCATGCAATTGCAGGGCTCATTCGAGACGCTATTCAGTGGCGAACTGATCGCGGTGCGCTGGTTTGCCATGATGGATGAACAGGGCGTACGCCATATCGTGCTCGATCATCCGGGCTTTGATCCGTTTGGCAGCGGCCAGGTCTACTGTGATGATGGCCCCGATCGACCTTTTGCAACTGACGCCAACAAGTATGCACTGCTGTGTGCCGCCGCCGGTCAATGGCTGTTGCGCCATGCGCCACCTGATGCGCTGATTCATCTGCACGATTGGCACGCCGCGCCGCTACTGGTATTGCGCGAGTACGACGAGCGCTACGCGCGCCTGAAAGCACATCGATGTGTGTTGACCTTGCACAATCTGGCACTGCAGGGCATCCGTCCGATCGAGGGCGATGCGTCATCGTTCATGAGCTGGTTTGCTCATTTGCGCCATGCGTTGCCAGCCCTGGGCGATCCACGGTATCCGGATGTCGTGAACCCGATTGCCGCGGGTATACGACTGGCTGATGCACTGAATACCGTATCGCCTACCAACGCGCGCGAGATACTGATTGCTAATGACCCGGCGCGCGGGTTTCGCGGCGGTGAAGGCCTTGAGCTGCTGCTGCAACAGGCCGACGACTCGGCTCGCCTGTATGGCATTCTCAATGGCTGCGACTACGACGGCGATTTTTCGACACTAGACTGGCGCGCATTGCGTCGTATTGCTGTCGCGACGCTTAGCGACTGGCTGACACAACAACCGCAATACCAGGGCGTGCACCAACTCGCGTTGGACGCGCTGAATCGCTTCGATAGCAATCCCGACATCGTCGTCACCAGCGTTGGACGCATCACCGACCAAAAAGTCGGTCTGCTGTTGCACAGAAACGAACAAGGTCAGACCACACTGGATCAACTGCTGCACACACTACCCGATCGCGGCGTCTTGTTGATGCTTGGCAGCGGCGATCGCCAGATGGAACAGCAGCTGGTTGAACATGCGCGGCGCGACCCACGGTTCGTTTTTCTGCGCGGCTTCTCCGAAAAATTAGCGGACAGTATCTTTCGCGGCGGCAACTTATTCCTGATGCCCAGCACATTTGAGCCATGCGGCATTAGTCAGATGTTGGCCATGCGTGCTGGCCAACCGTGTCTCGTGCACAGCGTCGGTGGCTTGAATGACACGATCACCCACCTGCGCAACGGTTTTGCCTTTACCGGTTGCAGCACGACGCAGCAATCGCTGCGCTGTATCAGCGCATTGCAGCTGGCGCAGCGAATGTACTTCGACGAACCAACTTATTGGGCACGGATCACCCGGGCCGCTGCCGCAGAGCGTTTCGAATGGCAACACTCCGCAGCTCACTATGAGAGACAACTCTATGCGTTCGACTAGCGGCATCGATGATGCAGATCGGCTAGACCAACTGGCTGCTGGTCGCTTCCACGACCCGTTTGCGATTCTGGGGCGGCACGTACTGGGCGGGCAAACAACCATTACCTGCT
The DNA here is from genome assembly GCA_039187375.1 of Pseudomonadota bacterium. Taxonomy (GTDB): domain Bacteria; phylum Pseudomonadota; class Gammaproteobacteria; order Steroidobacterales; family Woeseiaceae; genus CALBPI01. The sequence continues at coordinate 11,498 of JBCCZN010000048.1, read as the reverse complement.
GCCTGCCACAAGCCAAACGCGTAGTCGTTGTCGACCCGGCGCGATCAGTCGCCGCCAAGGCATTACCGATTCACGCGGCAGGCATCTTTCGCGCGGTCGTGCCTGAAGCACTGGTCGATTATCGCTTTCGTGTGGAATGGTCGGACGGCACAAACAGTGTCGTAGACGACGCCTACCGCTTCGGTCCTGCGCTGGGCGAAATGGATCTACACCTGCTTGGCCAAGGCAACCACCTTGAGTTGTATCGTGCGCTGGGTGCGCACTGCATCGAGCACCAGGGCGCAAAGGGCACCCGGTTTGCAGTCTGGGCACCGAATGCCTCGCGCGTAAGCGTGATCGCGGACTTCAACGGTTGGGATGGCCGACGCCATCCCATGCGCGTGCATCCTGGCATCGGCGTGTGGGAGCTTTTTGTACCTGACGTCAGTACCGGCGTACGTTACAAATTCGAACTGCTGGATCGCGATGGCAACCTGTTGCCGCATAAAACTGACCCCTGTGGCAACGCGTTTGAACCACCGCCAGGCAATGCCGCTGTGGTCACCGCGAGCGACTATCAATGGGGTGATGGCGCATGGCGTCAAGCGCGTGGCGATGCACCCGACATGCGCGGTGCGCAGAGCATTTATGAGGTGCACCCGGGATCGTGGCGGCGCAAGGATGATGGCAGCTGGCTGACCTACCGTGATCTGGCGCATGAGTTGATCCCCTACGTCAGTGGCCTTGGCTTTACCCATATCGAGTTGCTGCCCATCACTGAACACCCGTTTGATGGCTCCTGGGGCTATCAACCGACCGGCATGTTTGCACCCACTTGGCGTTACGGCTCGCCCGATGATTTTCGCTATTTTGTTGACTGCTGCCATCAGGCGCAGATCGGCGTCATTATCGATTGGGTACCAGCTCACTTTCCGCGCGACAGTCACGGACTGGGACGGTTCGATGGTACGGCGTTATACGAACATGCCGATCCACGCAAAGGTGCCCACAATGACTGGGGCACGCTCATATACAACTTCGGTCGTACCGAAGTGCTGAATTTCCTGCTCGGCAGCGCACTGTACTGGGTGCGGGAATTTCATATTGATGCATTGCGTGTCGATGCGGTTGCTTCGATGTTGTATCTGGATTACAGCCGCAACGAGGGCGAGTGGTTACCGAATGAGCATGGCGGCAACGAAAACCTGGAAGCGGTTGCGTTTTTGCGGCGGCTCAATGAGTTGGTGCATCAATACGGTGCCACAACCTATGCCGAAGAATCGACCGCGTGGCCGGGCGTAACACAACCGGTATTCAGTGGCGGACTGGGATTTACCTACAAGTGGAACATGGGCTGGATGAACGACACCCTCAGTTACATGGGTGAGGACCCGGTGCATCGTCGCTACCACCACGACAAAATGACGTTCGGGCTCGTCTATGCATTTGATGAGAACTTTGTCTTACCGCTCTCCCACGATGAGGTCGTACACGGCAAGTCATCGCTGATCGGTCGTATGCCGGGCGACGACTGGCAACGATTTGCCAACCTGCGCGCCTACTACGGCTTCATGTTTGCCCACCCGGGCAAGAAGCTGCTGTTCATGGGCGCAGAGTTTGCACAGTTTAACGAATGGAACCATCGCCACTCGATCGATTGGCACCTAATCGAACATGCACCACATCGGGGCATCCAACACCTGGTCGGTGACCTGAATAGCCTCTACACAGGCTGCCGTGCATTGCATGAACAGGACTTTGAGGGCGCCGGATTTTCCTGGATAGACTGGCAGGATCGTGATCAAAGCGTGTTGAGCTGGCTGCGTTTCGATAGCGACGGAGGAATCGTTGTCTGTGTCACCAACTTCACGCCGGTCGTTAGGCATGAGTATTGCATCGGCGTTCCTAAAGCCGGGCGCTATCGTGAACGCCTGAATACCGACGCCAGCCTCTACGGTGGCAGCAATGTCGGCAATGCCGGTGAAGTACTGGCAAGCGACGCACCACGTCACGGACAACCGGCCACATTAACGCTAACGTTACCGCCATTGTCGACGCTTATTCTGGAACCGATCGACTGAACACCGTCTGGAAAGGGCCATGACTGACACAATGCAATCCACCGATACGCTGATGACAGTGTCTGCCGACACGCTCGGGATGGACCAAGAGGCACTACTGCGCGACTTTCGCCACTACTTCGCGCGCACGCTGGGGCAACGCACACTTAATCCGCAACAGGGTTTCGGTTATCGCGCACTGGCTTACGCCATCCGCGATCGCATCATGCAACGCTGGAGTGCCACACGCGAGCGACGCGCCGGACAGGATGCGCGTCGCACATGTTATCTGTCACTGGAATTTTTGATGGGTCGCTTGACGCACAACGCGCTGCTGAGCATCGATCTTGAACCCTCCGCGCGTGACACGGCCAAAGCATTGGGCCTGGAGCTGGAGCAGTTACTGGACCGTGAGCAGGATGCCGGATTGGGCAATGGCGGTCTCGGTCGACTGGCTGCGTGTTTTCTTGACAGCTGCGCGACATTGGGCCTTCCGGTGACTGGTTACGGAATTCGCTACCGCTACGGTATGTTCCACCAGCAGATTCGTGATGGCGCACAATTTGAAGAACCAGATCAGTGGCTGGCCGATGGATTTGCCTGGGAAATTCGCCGCCGGGAATTGGCCCAACGTGTGCAATTCGGTGGCCACACCGAGGCGTATCGAAAAGCGAACGGCGAGCTTGGTTTTCGCTGGGTTGGTACCGAGGATGTCATCGCCGTTCCCTACGATGTGCCCGTACCGGGTTATCGCAATAACATCATCAATACGCTTCGCTTGTGGTCAGCCGCCGCCAGTGACGAATTTGATTTGAGCGAATTCAATGCCGGCAGTTATGCCGACGCCGTCGCAGACAAGAATGCCGCCGAGAACATCACAATGGTGTTGTACCCCAACGCCGAAACCGAAAATGGACAGGTGTTGCGACTGCGCCAGCAGTATTTTCTTGCTAGCGCCAGCCTCAAAGATGCTATCCGCGAATGGCAGGAGCGCCACGGCGATGATTTTTCTAACTTCGCCGCCAAACACTGCTTCCAGTTGAACGACACCCACCCTGCCGTCGCGGTCGCCGAGTTGATGCGTCTACTGATGGATGAGCACGACCTGGGCTGGGACGATGCCTGGTCGCTGACCACTTCGACCATGGCCTACACCAACCACACACTACTGCCTGAAGCGCTGGAGATGTGGCCCGTTGCCATGTTCCGGCATCTGCTGCCGCGCTTGACCGAAATAATTTATGAAATCAATGCTCGCTTCTTGCGCAGCGTCGCTCAAGAGTGGCCGGGTGATACCGATCGATTGCGGCGCATGTCTTTGATTGCAGAAGAGGGTGAACCGATGTTCAGGATGGCCTATCTGGCAATCGTCGGTAGCTTCTCGGTCAATGGCGTTGCAGCACTGCACTCACAACTATTAAAAGACGGACTATTTCGAGACTTCTTTGAGCTGTGGCCCGCCAAGTTCAATAACAAAACCAATGGGGTGACGCAGCGGCGCTGGCTCGCAGCCTGCAATCCGGCGTTAGCCGATCTGATCAGCGCTCAAATCGGTGACGACTGGATTACCGATTTACCACAGCTGGAGCGATTGGCACCGATGGCCGACGATCCGTTGTTTCAGGCTCGCTGGCGCGAGGCAAAACTACAGAACAAAACGCTGCTCGCTGACATTATCAAGGCACGCACCGATATCCGCCTGTCAACCGACATGATGTTCGATGTGCAGGTCAAACGTATTCACGAATACAAACGTCAGTTGCTCAACGTGCTGCATGCAATTCACCGCTATGCGCGCATCTGCGCCGGGGATACTGACGGGATGGTGCCCCGCGCGATCATCATCGGGGGCAAGGCCGCGCCCGGCTACGTCATGGCCAAGCGTGTTATTAAATTGATCAACAACGTCGCCAACGTCATCAACGCTGATCCGCGTACCCAAGGACTGCTGCGACTCGTGTTTTATCCGGATTACAACGTCTCGGCGATGGAACGCATCTGCCCGGCTGCGGACCTGTCCGAGCAAATTTCAACCGCCGGCAAGGAAGCCTCCGGCACCGGCAACATGAAATTTATGATGAACGGTGCGCTCACCATCGGCACATTGGATGGCGCCAATGTTGAGATTCGGGACGCGGTAGGCGAGGAGAACTTCTTCCTGTTCGGCCTGAATGTCGATGAGGTGTTCGCAGCCCGTCGCGACTACAACCCGGGCGCCATCATCGCAGCGGACGCGCGATTGTCGAGCGTCATGCACCTGCTCGAGTCAAGCCATTTCAACCAGTATGAACCGGGTATTTTTGACGACATTCTCGCAAGCCTCCGCAGTCCGAATGACATGTGGATGACCATTGCCGATTTCGCAACATTCATAGATGCGCAGGATCGCGTGGATCTTGCATATCATGACCCCGAACGCTGGACACGCATGAGCATTCTTAATGCCGCACACTCCGGCCGCTTTTCAACCGATCGCACCATGCTGGATTACAACAACGAAATCTGGCGACTGGAGACGGACACCCCATGATCGAAGCGGGTGACCCGACCAGACTGGGTGCTTCCGCAATCACCGGCGGGGTCAACTTCGCACTGTATTCGAGCTGCGCCACCCGAGTTGAGCTGTGCTTGTTCGATAAGCAAGGTCGAGAGACTCGCCGCATCGACATGCCGGAGTGTCACAATAACGTCTGGCATGGCTTCATCCCGACAATGAAACCAGGGCAATCCTACGGCTACCGCATTCACGGCCCGTGGGCGCCGGCCAAAGGCCAGTGGTGCAACCCACATAAATTAATGATCGACCCCTACGCCAAGGCCCTCAGTGGATCATTTCAGTGGCAGGCAGAGTTATTCGGTGGTGCGGATGCGCGCATGGATACGCGCGATAGTGCTGATTTTGTACCTAAAGGCATCGTCACCAAACCATTCGAGCGCGTCAACAAACGTCTGTTGACGGCCTGGCAAGACAGCGTGATTCTCGAGACCAATGTACGCGGGTACACCATGCGACATCCCGACATTCGGGAACGCGATCGCGGCAAGTTTCGTGGATTGGCCAATAAGGCCATCATCGCCCATCTAAAGTCACTAGGCATCACCGCGATCGAGTTGCTGCCCGTGCAATACTTCGTCGACGAGCAGTTCCTGGATCAAAAAGGACTCGCCAATGCCTGGGGCTACAACACGCTGAATTTTTTCGCCCCGATGTCTCGCTATGCCGGCGATACACCACGCGCTGAATTTCGCAACATGGTCGATGCCCTGCATGAAGCGGGTATCGAAGTCATACTAGATGTCGTCTACAACCACACAGCCGAAGGCGGCGGTGGCGGCCCGCTGTTGTCATTTCGTGGTATCGACAACCTTAGCTACTACCGTTTGATGCCTGATCAGCCAGCGGTTTACATCAATGACACCGGCACCGGCAATACGATCAACGCAGATCATCCTGCGGTACAACAACTGATCCTCGATAGTCTGCGCTATTGGGCCACCGAGATGGGCGTTGATGGCTTCCGATTTGACCTGGCGCCGATTCTGGGTCGCTCGTTCGATGGCTACCGTGTCGATCATCCACTACTGCACCGCATTACCCACGATCGGGTGTTGCGTCACTGTAAGTTAATCGCCGAACCCTGGGACATTGGGCCTGGTGGCTACCAGCTCGGGCATTTCCCGCAAGGCTGGTCCGAGTGGAACGATCGCTATCGCGACTCCGTGCGACGTTTTTGGCGCGGCGATGAGCAACAGGCCCCTGCGGTGGCGCGTAGTTTGCACGGCTCGGCGGACCTGTTCGAAAAATCTCAGCGTAATCCGAGTGCGAGTATCAACTTCATTACCGCACACGATGGGTTCACCTTGAGGGACTTGGTCAGCTATCGAGAGCGCCACAATGAGGCCAATGGCGAGAACAATCTCGATGGCCATGCGCATAACTACTCCGATCACTATGGCGTTGAGGGTGACACCGACGATGCCGACATCCTCGCTTTACGTGCACGACAAAAACTCAACCTGATGGCGACACTGTTGTTTTCACAGGGCACACCCATGCTGCTTGGTGGCGATGAATTAAGTCATACCCAACAAGGCAACAACAATGCCTACGCCCAGGACAATGAACTAACCTGGGTTGATTGGGACAACACCGATGGCGCATTCCTTGAACAGGTCCGCAAGCTGATTGCCTTACGTCGCAATACGCCGCTGTTACGCCAACGCGGCTATCGACATGGCCGCAATAGCAATTCGTCCGGGCTGCATAACATCGAATGGCGTGCCGCCGACGGTACGCAATTGCATGGCTTAGCCTGGCATCACGTCAAAGCCATGACATTGCTACTGGTAGCGACCGCTTACGATGATCCGCCCTCACCAGCGCATGCCGCCGTCGCGATTGCGATGAACCCGACTGACGATACGCTGGACTTTACGCTGCCACCGATGTTGGATCAGGGTGGCTGGTCGCTTGAGTTCCACTCTGCCGAGGCGCTAATCAAAGAGCCGCTCGATTCATTGCCGATGGCCCCACAGTCTCTGGCGTGTTTGTTTTGGCGAATCGCGATTTGACAAAACGCAAAAACAACGTGATCTGTATCTAAATTCCGACAATTTTAGCCAAATTGTGACGCAGACACGCTTGTCGCTGTGACGGCGCTCACCTACCGTGATGATATTGCATAAGAAGTGCTGAATCGCCAAGGGAGAGTGCGATGACGTCGGGACACGTTTTGCGTTTGCGGTCGGTATTGGCCGCAACACTATTGAGCGGCATGCTTGCGGAATGTGGTGGCAGTGGCGGCGATGATGCCACGCTGACCCCAGGTACAGGCACGCCACCTCCGACCACGCCACCGCCGACAACACCACCGCCTACGGTCTCGAACCTGATCGAGGATGCGGCGATGGCGCAGCGCTTCTTGAGCACCGCGACCTTTGGCGGCACGCAAGCGGAAATCGACGCGCTCGTTGGTCGCGACGCTGCGGAGTGGTTAGCCGAGCAATTCAACGAATCGTCCGAGAGTTACGGCGACAGGATTTGGGCCAATGTCACCGTGGAACCGGACGTTTTTTTCTCTGCCCGATTGCCGAGCTTCTACTCCAACGATCACCCATCCAGTTTGTTCTGGCGAGAGGCGATAGGCGGCAATGATCAACTACGCCAGCGCATGCTGTTCGCGCTCTCACAGATCATTGTGGTCAGTGAAAATAACTTCGGTCGGGATCGTTCGCATCGCTTTGCCTATTACATGGACAACCTTTACCTGAATGCTTTTGGTAACTATCGGGACATCCTGGAAGACATTACCTACACACCAATCATGGGTGACTGGCTGACCTATGTGAACAACCGCAAGGCCGACCCTGCGACCGGTCGGTTACCCGATGAGAACTACGCGCGTGAGATTTTACAGTTGTTTTCGATCGGCTTGTTAGAGCTGAACACAGACGGCACACCGCGACTTCAAAACGGTCAGACAATCGACACCTACGACAACGATGACATCGTCAATCTAGCTCGGGTGTTTACGGGATTGGTCTATGATCGGTCCGCCGGCGGACAGGGATGGTTGCGTCCCATGATCTTCAATGACCGGCAACACTCCGAAGCGGAAAAGCGTTTCCTGACCACGGTGATTCCGGAGAATACGAGTGGACCGGATTCGATACGTTTGGCTATCGACGGCATTTTTGCACATCCAAACGTTGCGCCATTCATCTCCCGCCAATTGATTCAACGTTTCACGATGAGTAGTCCACCACCGGCCTACGTCGAACGGGTCGCGACGGCATTCGAATCGGGCAGCTACACCGCTGTCAATGGACGAGAATTTGGTTCAGGACAACGCGGCGATATGCGCGCCACAATCGCTGCAATGCTACTCGACGAATTGATGTTTGCCGAAACCGTTGCCGGCAAGATTAAGGAGCCAGTTCTACGCTTTGCACATGCGATGCGAGCGCTGGAGATTCAGGATGTCGTACCCGGCAATGAAAACGACCTGCGCGATACGTCAAATACACTCGGGCAAAATCCGTTTCGACCCGCATCAGTATTTAATTTCTACCGACCGGGCTACGTCGCGCCAAATACGACAAGCGGCGCTCAAGACCTGACCGCACCGGAACTACAGATCGTCAATAGCACCTCAGTGATCGGTTTTTTGAATTTCATGGTCGACTATGTGTTTGATCGCACACCCAATGGGGGCACCGGCTCGTTTGCCGTGGACTATAGCCGCTGGTCAGGGATTGCCGACGACCCAACGGCGCTCGTTACCGCACTCGACAATTTGTTTACCGGTGGCCGCCTGCCCGATGAAGCGTTTAACGACTATGTCGACATTATCGATCAAATGCCGCTGCGCGCCGGACAGGCGAATGATCCAATCAAACGTATTCAGACTGCCATTGTACTCGTGACAACCAGTACAACGTTTGCGACGGTTTTATAAGGAGCGATGTGATGCGAAAAACCAACCGACGTCAGTTCCTGCGCCAAAGTGTCGCACTCGCCAGTGCGGGCGGACTGCTACCCTCGCTGATGAACCAGCAAGCATTGGCCGCAGATACCAGTGGTTACAAGGCACTGGTTTGTGTCTTTTTCTTCGGTGGTATCGACAATAACGATGTCCTGATTCCACGCGATGCTGCATCGTATGGCCGTTTCGCCAATACACGCGCTAATCTGTTGACGGCCTATGCGGCCAGCGCCACGGCTGGTAGTCGTGAGCGACTCGATCTGATTCCCGTCAATCCACTTAATAGCGGCGTCTTCGGTGGACTCGAGTTTGGTCTGCCCGAAGAGCTTGAACCGCTGTCGCGGCTGTTTAACAGTGGTGAGGCCGCGATCGTTGGCGGGGTTGGACCGTTGATTGAGCCGATCACTCGTACCCAGTTCGAGGCAGGGACCGGCATCATTCCCAATCAGCTGTTCTCCCACAACGATCAACAGTCCACCTGGATGGCGCTGGGTACCGAGGGCTCCAAGATCGGTTGGGGCGGTCGGTTCATGGATCAAATCAGTCAGTCAGATCCGTCACTCAGGGATGACTTTGTCGGCGTCACGGCTGCCGGTAACAACGTCTTTCTAAACGGCAGCGAAAATGCGGTTTTCGCGATATCTCCGAATGGCCCCGCTTCGATCGAGCTACTAACCAATCGTAATATCTTGGGTAGCAGTAGCGACTTTGACGCCACACGGGCATTGTTAGAAGCACAATGGACGGCACAGGCAGCGCTAACCGGAAACGTCTTTGCCGACGATTATCGCGACCTGCAGGCAGCTGGCATTACCGTTACCGAGCAGTACGCAGAAATCTATGCCAATCGGCCAACACTGTCGACGCAGCTTAATGCGAACGGGTTCGAGGCGCAGCTCCGCGCTGTTGCCGAGATGATTTCGGTGCGAGATCAACTCAACACACCACGGCAAGTCTACTTCGTTGGTATCGGCGGTTTCGATACGCATGCCGACCAGGCAGGACGTCTCACGGGCTTGCAACGCACGTTAGCCAACGGCATCGAGAAGTTTCGTGACGCCATGGTTGAGCTAGGCGCCTGGAATGATGTGACCTTGTTTACCGCGGCTGACTTTGGTCGCACGCTGAACGACAATGGTGATGGCACCGATCATGGCTGGGGTGGTCATCATTTCGTTGCCGGCGGTAGCGTTCGCGGCCAACGTGTATATGGCGGCTTCCCGGACTCGGACACGCAAGGGCCAAACTACACCGATGATCGTGGTCGACTCATTCCAAGCGTTTCAGTCGAGCAATACGCCTCTACACTAGGCGCGTGGTTTGGCTTGACCCCGGCAGAGCGGCGCGCCGCCCTGCCGAATCTGGTGAACTTCTCCAGCGATGATCTGGGTTTTATGCAGCTCTAACTCAGGGCCACAGCCAGACAAAGATCCCGCCGGTAATTAGCGCATAAACTAGCCCGTCAACCGCATAACGCAGCAATGTTGTGCCGGTCAATCCATACCAGATTTTGAACGGGATCATGCCCCAGAAATAAGCCAAGAAGCTGATCGAAATCGCAGTCTTGAATAGGATGCCCGTTTCAGCGTCAGGGCCAAGCGATAAGCTGACGCAATAGCCCACGAGCAACGCACCAACAAAAAAGTACGCGATTTGTTGCAACAACAAAGGGCCGAGTTTCGGGACGCCATCGTCAAAGATCGTGATGAAGGCGACCGGCCCGTCCTCGAATTTTTGCTGCATTTGCGGGTCTTGCAGATCTTTCATGTCGACACAATACGGGATCGAATGCACCCCTTTACCTGGCTTTGCGCTGCGGATCGCTTCGCTGATTGCCGCTTCGTTTTCGATTTGACGATAGTCCGCATTGTGAAATTTCAACGCGGTGTGAATCACTGCGCTTGCCAGCCAGGCCAGAAACGCGCTCACCGCTGCAGGTAGCAGTAGGTCGATGGGTGTGACCAACATAAATATTTCCCCTCTATTGTGTCCCCATGGGTACAGGCGTCAGCCGTACGCGCGCTGATCTTAACGCGATTCGCTTTCAGCTGATATCTTCGTTATGTTCAATTTTCGATTAACCTATCGAATTTTTTGTATACCGCGTCACAGTTTTTTCTTCATCTTTACAATTTAGCCATTTTCTTCTTGCAATGATTCTATAGGTCTATAGAATTCCGCGTCATCTTGACTGGCTCGAACCGATGACGACGCAAACCTTGCCCCGCTATGAAACCCGCAAACTGGCCGCTGTGCGCGCAGCCGCCAGCGTGTTTGCCGAGCGTGGCTTCCACGGCGCGAGTACCAAACTGATCGCCGAATCTTTGGGCATCAAACAAGCCAGCCTGTATTACTACTTCAAATCCAAGCAACAGGCGCTCGCAGAAGTTTGCCTGTATGCACTGGAAGACTATGTCGAGCGACTAACGCTGATCGATCAGTCGCCCCAACCGTTCGCCGCCAAGCTGTTGGCCGTTTTTAATGCGCATCTGGCGGCTTACCGTGAGAAGAATGAGGCGCTCAAGGTCTACAACGATGAGCGGCTATATCTTCCTGAGGATGCACGCACCGAGATTCATCAGCTTGGCAGCGGCTATCGACAGTTACTCGAATCCATGTTCGAGCGCGCTGTCGCAGATGGCGACTTGCGTGCGGACGTGGACTGTCATTTTGCCGCCCAGGCGGTCATTGGCATCGGCAATGCCTGGGGAGACCTGATTGTCCGGGATGCCTCGATGGACGTGATCACACTCGCGCAAAAGTGTGCCGATATGTTGATGCACGGATTTACACGAACCCAACCTAGCTAACGATAAACGAGAAGGACGAAGACTATGGGTGCTTTTAAAGAGCCGCACGGCGGCAAACTGGTCGATCTGTACGTTGATGAAACACGTGCCGACGAATTGAAACAGGAAGCCAAGGAATTTCCGTCGTGGGATCTGACACCCCGTCAGTTATGCGATCTGGACCT
>JBCCZN010000047.1:0-16859 GCA_039187375.1 Pseudomonadota bacterium | reverse complement strand
GCCAAACGCGGCATCGCTTCATTGTGCATCGGCGGCGGCGAAGCGGTCGCTATCGCCGTCGAGCGCCCTGAATAACTGAATTGGAAGACTACTCACAATGCAATTGAACAACGCTAAAGCCGTCGTCACCGGCGGTGCCTCGGGCCTGGGTCTGGCCACAGCCAAGCACATCATCGACGCCGGCGGTCAGGCAACACTGCTCGATATCAATGACGATGCGGGTCAGGCCGCGGCGAAGTCTCTCGGGGGTAATACCCGCTACCTGCGCACTGATGTGAGCAACGAAGCTGAGGTCAAGGATGCGGTCGCGAGCGCAGCGGATCAAATGGGCGGTATCACGTTCGCCGTCAATTGCGCCGGCGTCGTAGCACCCGGTCGCGTGCTCGGCCGAGAGGGACCAATGGCAAGCGACTACTTCGCCCGCACAGTGATGATCAACCTGGTCGGGTCGTTCAACGTTGCCAAAGAAGCGGCCGTCATCATGCAAGCCAATGATGCAGATGCCGGTGGTGAGCGCGGCGTCATCGTCAATACCGCATCGGTCGCCGCATTCGAAGGGCAAATTGGTCAGGCAGGTTATTCCGCATCCAAAGGCGGCGTCGTCGGTATGACGTTGCCGATGGCGCGAGAGCTGGCGCGCTTCGGTATCCGTGTCATGACGATTGCGCCAGGCATTTTTATGACGCCGATGATGGCAGGACTACCCGAGGAGACTCAACAGTCGCTGGCGCAACAAATACCATTCCCGCCGCGTCTCGGTACGCCGGAGGAATATGCCGATTTGGCCGCGTACATTTACACCAACACGATGCTCAACGGAGAGACGATCCGTCTGGATGGTGGCATTCGTATGCAGCCGAAATAACTCGGGCGTTACATGCCGTTATAGCCAGGTCCACCGCCACCTTCAGGTACGGTCCAGTTGATGTTCTGCAGCGGATCCTTGATGTCACAGGTCTTACAATGCACGCAGTTCTGCGCGTTGATCTGGAATCGGGTTTCGCCATCTTCTTCAACAAATTCGTAAACACCGGCCGGGCAGTAACGCTGTGACGGCCCTGCGAATTTGGGTAAGTGGTTCGCCACCGGGATATTGGCATCTTTCAGTTTCAGGTGCGCCGGCTGATCTTCCTCGTGATTAGTGCTCGACAGAAATACCGAAGAGAGCTTGTCGAATGTGATCTTGCCATCCGGTTTCGGGTAATCGATCACCGGGCACTGATCTGCCGGTTTGAGGCCGGCGTGATCAGGTTGCGGGTTGCGCAGTGTCCAGGGCAATGCGCCGCGAAACAGATTCTGATCGACAAAAATATAGGCAGAACCCAAAAAACGGCCGAATTTGTGCTGTGCCGGGCCAAAATTGCGCGCTTTGCGCAACTCGCTCATGACCCACGAAGCCTCCACTGCCTCGGCGTAACCGGTTAGCTCCTTGCCGCTGGCATCCGCACCACCTTGCATCGCGTCGAACACCGCGTCCGCTGCCAACATGCCGGTTTTGATTGCCGTGTGAGAGCCCTTGATTTTCGCGTTGTTCAGAAAGCCCGCATCGCAACCGACCAGCATCCCACCCGGGAAGGTCGTTTTTGGCAAAGACTGGAAGCCACCCTTGTTCACAGCTCTGGCGCCGTACGCGATGCGCTCGCCGCCTTCCAAATAGTGACGAATTCTGGGGTGCGTTTTCCACTGCTGGAATTCATCGAACGGCGACAGATGCGGGTTCGGATAATCAAGCGCGATAATCAAACCCAGGTAAACCTGGTTGTTCGATGCGTGATAGAGAAAACCGCCACCCTCGGTATCACCCGGCAACGGCCAACCAAGCGTGTGTACAACCAGCCCCGGCTCATGTTTGTCCGGATCGATCTGCCAGATCTCTTTCAGTCCGATACCGTAGTGCTGCGGATCGGCATCACTATCCAGATCGAATTGTTGGATCAACTCCTTGCCAAGACTGCCACGGCAGCCTTCGGCGAATATAGTTTGCTTACCGAGTAGCTCATAACCTGGCTCATGCGAAGACTTGGGCTCACCATCTTTGCCAATGCCCATATCGCCGGTGGCAATACCTCGCACGGCGCCCGCGTCGTCGTACAACACCTCGGCAGCGGCATAACCCGGAAACAAGTTGACGCCAAGCTCTTCCGCCTGTTCCGCCATCCAGGCAACGAGTCGACCGAGGCTGATGATGTAATTGCCTTCATTGTGCATCGGTTTGGGCACGAACATGCCCGGCACCTTGGCCGCCTTGCTGGCGCTAGTCATGTAAAAAATATCATCGCGTGTGACCGCCGTTGGCAATGGCGCACCCCGCTCTTGCCAGTCAGGGAACAGCTCTTCCAGTGCCCGCGGCTCGAAAACGTTGCCACTGAGAATATGGGCACCGAATTCTGCGCCCTTCTCTACCACAACGATGGCGATTTCCTCGCCCTTATCATTGGCTTGTTGTTGCAGGCGGATGGCCGCTGCCAAACCGGCAGGACCACCGCCTACGATCACGACGTCGAATTCCATCGACTCCCGTTCGCTGGTCATGTGCTTGCGTTGCCCCTTCGCAATGTTGCGTTGCGGCAATGGTACCATTGCCGACACGTTTTTGAGTCGGGAACATAGTTGGACGCAGCTTCGAACACACCATCTTCCGAACAGGCCGTTGCGCAGCGATATGAGGACGCGCTCAGAGCCAACCAATGGCAGGCCGACCCGGTTCAGCGCCGTCTGGTCGATGCGCTGGATCGGCTGCGTCAACAACTCACAGACAAGCCCGATGCGGGGCAACGCTGGTGGCAAAGCCGTGACGAACGATCTGCGGCCAAGGGGCTGTACATCTGGGGCAATGTTGGCCGTGGCAAGACCTTTGTAATGGACCTGTTTGCGGCATCCATACCGGCGACTATTGTGCAACGCAGCCACTTCCACCGATTTATGTACGACACGCATGCAGCGCTCAAATCGCTATCGCAGGAAGATCCACTAGCAGCTGTCGCAGACGCCATTGCCGAATCGACGCGTGTGCTGTGTTTCGATGAATTTTTCGTCAACGACATCGGCGATGCGATGATTCTTGGACGCTTGATGAGCCAGTTGTTTGCGCGTGGTGTGGCGTTGGTCGCCACGTCCAATGTCCCGCCGGACGAGTTGTACCGTAACGGGCTGCAGCGAGCACGATTCCTGCCAGCGATCGAGGCTATCAAACAGCATTGTGACGTGTTCGAGATGGACTCCCCAACAGACTATCGCCTGCGTTTGTTAAAGCAATCACCGGTGTACTTGACGCCATGCGATGACGCCGCGATGGCTGCACTCACACACCGATTTGATGAGCTGGCTGCCGGAGTCGCCCTCGTACAGGAGCCGCTACTGATCGCCGGTCGTGAGATTGCCGTTGAAAGACGCGTGCCCGGGACCATCTGGTTTTCGTTTGACGCGATTTGCGATGGTCCTCGCAGTCAAAATGACTACATCGAAATCGCCAAACGGGCACATACGGTACTGATCAGTGGACTGCCGCAAATGGACGGCAGCGATGACAACGCCACTCGCCGGTTTATCGCGCTGGTCGATGAATTCTATGATCGACGCGTCAATCTTGTGCTGGCCGCGGCCTCGCCCATCGCTTCACTCTACACCGGCGAGCGCCTCAGCTTCGAATTCGAGCGCACTATCAGCCGCCTGATCGAAATGCAGTCCGAGGAATATCTGGCACAAGCTCACAGGAGCTAGGTTAAAGCTGGTCGCGCGCCAGCCGCTAGCCCGACAGGAGCAGTCGTGAACCAAGCCCGTCGCATACTGGCTGAGCCTGTGTTTGTTATACTGCGCGCGCGCCGCGATGGGGAGTTGCGTGCGTGGCACAGGCAATGAAGCCTGACCTGACAGCAGCTTGCCAGCAAGTTGCGCGGAGTGACCAACATGGCACGATTCCAGCGCCGGGGCGCGGATCAACTGGACGCGCGTCTGGAAACGATCTATTCAGCCGCACCGGAGACTTCACCGCTGAGCGACAAACGTCAATTGCGTCGCTTTATCACCGACTACTATCGCAACATCGCATCGGAAGATGTTGACGAGCATGTTGCCAGCGTACACGCGGCCGCCGCATTGGCGCATCTAAAACTCGGCCGCCAACGCAAACCGGGCGAGTACTGTTTACGCGTGTACAACCCGGAAAGCGCGCTACACGGCTGGGATAGCGACCGCACCGTCGTCGAGCTGGTACATGAAAACATGCCATTTCTTGTCGATTCACTCGGCATGACGCTCGACCGTTTAGGCTATTCGATCCAACTCACGGTGCATCCTCTATTGCGTATAGAGCGCACACCCAAGGGTCGCCTGCGCAAGATGCTCAAGCGACAGGACAAGGCGGGCGCCACTGAATCGTTTATTCGCATGGAAATCCGTCGCGAAATACGCCCCGAAAAACTCGACGCAATTGTTGCGGCGATTGAATCAACACTAAGTGACCTGCGGTTGGCCGTCGATGACTGGCAACCTATGCGGCAAAAAATGCAGCGCAGCATCCAAACTCTTGCTGCGATGCAGGCTGCCGGCGATGACAGCGTCGCCGAGAGCATTGCCTTGCTTGAATGGCTGTTGGTCGAACGCTTCACATTTTTGGGCTTCCGTGAATACCGACTCGACCCCGCAGCCGACAAACCTACATTGAAAGCCGTGCCGCGCACCGCGCTGGGCGTCAGTCGTCGCAAACGCTCTCGTCAAAAGGCAAATGTACTCAGCCCAGCGATGAACCGGCACCGCCGTTCCAAAGACGTCTTGCTTATTACCAAAGCGAACGCCCGCTCGACCGTCCACCGAGCCGGGCACCTGGACTACGTGGGTATCAAGACATTTGACGATTCGGGCAAAGCGACCGGAGAAATGCGATTCGTCGGGTTGCTGACATCACAAGCCTACAGCGAACAACCGACAAACATTCCGCTGATTCGCACCAAGATCGATGCCATCCTGGAGCGGGCGGAAGTGGATCGCTCCGGCCACCGCGGCAAGGCACTGATTCACATCCTGAATAACTACCCGCGTGACGAGCTGTTCCAGGCCAGCGTCTCGGACCTGTACCGTACGTCCACGGGCATCTTGAATCTGCAGGATCGGCGCCGTGTACGGCTGTTCATTCGCCGTGACATGTTCGATCGTTTTTTTTCATGCCTGGTATTCGTACCACGTGAAAAATACAACACGGAAGTACGCACTCGAACCGAGGCTATTCTTAGACAAGCACTAAATGGCGACGCGATAGAGTCCGCGGTGAAACTGTCTGACTCCGCGTTGGCACAGGTGCACTTTATCGTTTACACCAACGAAAAAATGCGTCGGAAAATCTCGATTCACCAGTTGGAGTCCGATATTGAATCATCGGTGATCACCTGGCGAGACCGCTTCCGTGATGCCTTGGTCGATTTCGCCGGTGAGTCTTACGGAATCGAGTTGTTCGAGCGTTTCGCACATACGTTTCCGCTTGCGTATGAAGAAGACAAATCCCCACAAACAGCGTGCGAGGATGTCGCTCAGCTGACCGCTCGACTTGGCGAATCTCACGACCTGCCGGCTAAAGGCGACTATCAATTGGTCGCAGACAATGGCGATAAAGGTGCGGTGCTATTCCGCGTGTTCCGTGATGGTGCGCCCATTGCGTTGTCCGACACGCTGCCATTACTGGAAAATCTCGGTGTACGAGTATTAAGCGAACGGCCCTATCATCTGCGTGGATTGCCGCAGGACTTGTGGATACAGGACTTTGAACTGGATGTGCCCAACAGCGATTTTCGTGCGCAGTTGCTGACTGCACATTCTGAGTTTGCGAGTACATTCGCCGCACAATTGTCTCAGGACACAGAGCGCGATGGTTATAATAAACTTGTTGTCACCGCAGGTTTGTCACAACGCGACGTCATTCTGGTGCGCGCCTATGCTAAGTACCTGCTTCAACTGGGATTGCCGTTCAGTCCCAGCTATCTAGAGTCGATACTCTGCGATCATGCTGCTGCCCTAACGACGGCGGTCGAGTGGTTTGCATTGCGGCACGACCCGTCTCGCAAGCCGAACCGGCGCCAACGGCGCGCGTCAACGACACGGATGCGTGCGGCCATTCGAGATGCAACCAGTCTCGATGCCGACCGTGCGTTGCGCGCATTGTTTAGCGTCATGCATGCGACGATGCGCAGTAATTTCTATCAATCCAGTACAGACGACCTGCGCGAGAATGCCCTGGCATTCAAAATTGACACGCAAAACGTCGCCGAAGCTCCGAGACCACGTCCCCGTCATGAGATTTTTGTCTATTCACCGCGAGTGGAAGGCGTGCACCTGCGTGCTGGCGACATTGCCCGTGGCGGTTTGCGCTGGTCGGATCGTCGCGATGACTACCGTACCGAAGTGTTAGGCCTGATGAAGGCGCAGACGGTCAAGAACACTGTGATTGTCCCAACCGGTGCCAAAGGCGGTTTTTATCCGAAGACCCTACCAATCAGTGGCGCACGCGATGCGCTGCAAGCCGAAGTGACCCACTGTTACCGGATGTTCATCCGCGCGTTGTTATCGGTCACCGACAATATTGTCGAGGGTGACATCGTCGCGCCGGATGATGTGGTCCGATTAGATCCCGATGACCCCTATCTGGTGGTAGCAGCCGACAAGGGAACCGCAACCTTCTCCGATACCGCCAACGCTATTGCTGTCGAGCGCGGATTCTGGCTAGGCGATGCGTTTGCATCGGGCGGCTCAGCTGGGTATGACCACAAGAAAATGGCTATCACCGCACGCGGCGCCTGGGAAGCGGTCAAACGTCACTTTCGTGAAATCGGCGTCGACACTCAGTCGGATCCGTTCACCGTCGCAGGTGTCGGCGACATGTCGGGCGACGTGTTCGGGAACGGTATGCTGCTCTCGCCAACGATTCGACTGCAGGCAGCATTTAATCACTTGCATATTTTCCTTGACCCGAACCCGGACGCTGCGACCAGTTTTGCCGAGCGCCAGCGCCTGTTCGAGTTGCCGCGCTCCGGCTGGAGTGATTACAACACCGATTTGATCTCAAGCGGCGGCGGCGTGTTCAGTCGCAGCGCCAAGGTCATCGATCTGAGCCCCGAAGCGCAAGCTATGCTGGGCGTCGATCGTGCGCAATTGTCCCCACCGGAGTTGATCCGTGCCATCTTGATGATGGAAGTCGATCTGCTGTGGAACGGCGGCATCGGGACTTACGTCAAGGCTAGCCACGAGTCCAACACAGACGTCGGCGACAGACACAATGATGCCGTTCGAGTCGATGCGCCAGAGCTGCGTTGCAAGGTCATTGGCGAAGGCGGCAACCTCGGGTTTACGCAATTAGCGCGAATTGAGTTCTCAGCGGCAGGTGGTCGTTGTAATACCGACTTCATCGATAACTCTGCCGGTGTCGATAGTTCGGACCGCGAAGTCAATATCAAAATCTTGTTGCGAATTGTCGCGCTGAAGCATCGACAGAAACTGGCGACCCGCAATCGACTGCTGGCGCGCATGACCGAGGAAGTAGCCGATCAAGTGTTGCGCAACAACTACCTGCAAACGCAAGCCATCAGTATGATGGAGGCGTCTGCGGTTGAACGTTTGACCGAACATCGTCTGATGATCAACCTGCTTGAACGCCGGGGCATTCTGGACCGACGCCTAGAGTTTTTGCCTGATGAGGATGCACTGGAGGAGCGACAGCGCGAAAAACAAGGCCTCACGAGACCGGAATTGGCTGTGCTGTTGAGCTACGCCAAACTTGATCTGTATGAGCGGCTGTGGGAGCAGCACCTGCCAATGGACGAGCGCCAGTTGGAAGAGCTGATCGAATATTTCCCAACACCACTACGCAAAACGTATCGGAATGCTATTGCCGAGCACCAACTCGGCCCACAGATCGTCACAACACTGCTCACCAACAGCCTCGTCAATCGTATGGGGCCGGTCTTCGCAATCCGTGCCAGCGATGATTTGGGCTACGGCGTACAAACGGTGGCGGCATCCTACGTAATCGCCCGACATCTGACAGCAACTCGCGGACTGTGGCTGGATATCGAGGCAATGGACACGCGTATCCCGGCAGATATCCAGTACTCAATGATGTACCAAATCTCCCGCAAGTTACGCCACGCGTGCTATTGGCTAATGAAAGCGAATGAAGGCAAGCTCGACATCGAAGCTTGTATCGCACACTACGGCGATCGGGTTATCACACTGCTCAAACAACTGCCGGAGTTGATGACCGAGCAAGGCCACTCTCGCTATCGTCGCCGTGCCGGCGAACACATTCGCATGGGGGTTCCGGAGCCGATTGCACAACGTGTTGCCGGGCTTGCCTACATTACTGATGTGCTGGAAATTGTGCGACTGGCCGATGAATGCGATGGCTCACTGAACGCGCTTGGCGAGCTGTATTTCACCACTGCAGAACGCTTGTCATTCGCATGGATTCGAGACGCAATCGATTCTCTGGAAGCCAACGGCCGCTGGCAGGCACGCGCCCGCGCCTCACTGCGTGACGCCGCAGTTCGCGCGCAGTGTGACCTGGTGTCACGGATTGAACAAAGCTCCGGCAAATATACTGGAACCGACGCACTCGACGCATGGTGCCATGATGCGGCGCCGGTCATTGAACGTACACAGGCATTAATGCAGGAAATGCGCGACAATCAAGCACGGGACTTCGCAACGCTGACCGTTGCGGTAGAAGAACTGACACGATTGGCTGCAACTTGAAACGTGGCCGTGAGGGGGAAACGAGGTGCCTGGAAGACTGATACTGTGCCGACACGGCCAAAGTGACTGGAATCTGAAAAACCTGTTCACTGGCTGGACCGATGTGGACCTGACTGAAAAGGGTATCGCCGAGGCGCGCGCCGCTGGTCGCCTACTAGCTGACGCGGGGTTTCAATTTGATGTCGCCTACACGTCGGTGCTCAAACGCGCGATCCGCACGCTGTGGTTAGTGCTCGATGAAATGGACCTGATGTGGATTCCGGTACACCGTGCCTGGGAACTCAACGAACGTCACTACGGTGCCCTGCAGGGGCTGAACAAGGCCGAAACGGCTGAGAAATACGGTGATGAACAGGTACACATCTGGAGACGCAGCTACGCGACACCGCCACCGGTGCTCGATGCGGATGATGAGCGTCACCCATCTCATGATCCACGCTATGCTGATATCGACAACCTGCCGGCCAGTGAGTCACTCGCCACCACGCTCGAGCGGGTAGCACCTTATTGGCGCAATAATATTGCACCCGATCTGAAAGCGGGCAAGAACGTCCTGATTGCTGCCCACGGCAACAGTCTGCGAGCGATGGTGAAGATGCTCGATGGTGTATCGGAAACAGAGATTACCGGGTTCAATATTCCAACTGGTGTCCCGATTGAATACAAACTGGATGATGATCTGGTGCCACTATCGCGGGAGTTCCTAGGCGACGCGGATGCGGTTGCTGCGGCTGCGGCCGCAGTGGCCAATCAGGGCAAGTCGCAATGATCTATGCGCTCGGCGAGGATCAACCGATCCTCGAGGGCGATGGGCATTGGGTCGCCGATAATGCGACCGTGCTCGGCAAGGTCACGCTAAAGGATCGCGCCAGCGTCTGGTTTGGTGCCGTTTTGCGCGGCGATATGGAGCGCATCACAATCGGCGAGCGCACCAATGTACAAGACCTTTCGGTACTCCACACCGATGCTGGGTTTGCCCTGGACGTTGGCGCTGATGTCACCATTGGTCATCAGGTCATGCTGCACGGCTGCCAGATTGGTGATGGCGCGCTGATCGGTATCGGCTCCACCATATTGAACGGCGCGGTGATTGGCGCGGGATCGCTGGTGGGCGCACATGCGTTGATCACTGAAGGCAAACACTTTCCACCGCACTCGTTGATCATGGGTACGCCCGCCAAAGTCGTGCGTGAACTAGAGCCAGCCGAAGTGGAGCGACTCAAGGCCAGTGCACTGCATTACGCACACAACGCAGCGCGTTTTGACGCCACGCTAACGCCCATCGAACCGAACTCCGCGAGAAATTAGGCCTGCTTTGCAGGATCAGTTCGGCTGCCGCGCGCCTCATCCCAAACCCTGACCACACCTTCCTGGCTGGTCGATGCGACCAGCGTACCGTCGCGCTGGAAAAGTCGACCTCGGGCGAAGCCACGTCCACCGCTGGCGTTCGGACTATCCATCGCATAGAGCAACCAATCATCAACGCGCGCGTCGCGATGAAACCAGAGGGCATGATCCAGGCTGGCCATCTGCACCCGTCCCAGGCCATACGGCAATCCATGCGGCAAGGCAGAGGTGCCAATCAGTTCATAATCCGAGACGTATGCCAGGATACTCTGGTGCAGCACATTGTCTTCTGGCAACGTGCCTGCCGCGCGCAGCCAGACGTGTTTGAACGGGGATCGATTCTCGGGTGAGGTAAAAGCGGGCGGTTCGACGGGCCTGAAATCAAAGGGTCGATCCTTCATCAAATAACGGCGCATTTTGTCGGGTAGACTAGCACTACTGTCTCTGGCAATGTCGCGTGCATCAGCGAGCGTCTCAGGTGCGGGCACGTCCGGCATTTCGAATTGGTGCTCGAGCCCCTCTTCTGCAATCTGGAATGATGCGGCCATGTTGAAAATGGGGCGCCCATGCTGAACTGCAACGACGCGCCGGACAGAAAAACTCCGACCATCGCGTTGTGCGTCGACCTCATAGACAATCGGCGCTTGCATGTCACCGCGACGCAAGAAATAGGCGTGTAATGAATGCGCACGTCTGCCCTGTTCCACCGTTTGACCGGCGGCGTACAACGCCTGCCCAAGCACCTGACCGCCGAACACCTGGGCACTGCCGATATCCCGACTTTCGCCCCGAAAAATGTAGTGCTCGATGCGCTCGAGACGCAGCAACGAGGTCAGATCATCAAGTATTGAATGCATGCGCCATTAGACCATGTCCTGCGCCCGCGGTAACCTTCGCAACCGGAATCACAGGGGAGAGACTCATGGGTTGGCGACGACGATTGATTGGACTAGGCACGACTTCAACCATTATCAGCATCGTAATGCTTTTGCTTGCAGGCCCAGGACATCGCTTCGGCATCATCCCGGTGAAGATCGCGCTATTGGGCAGTGCATTGGCGATCATCATTGCGCTATTGGCTCTGTTACTGCTGTTGATAGCCTTGTTTCTGCCACGGCGTGAGACACCGGTGGCGCAGCACCTGGTCGTTTTGGTGATCGCCGGTGCTATTGCCGCGCAGATGTTCTCGTGGCTGCGCCATGCTGATCCGCAGATTCACGACATCACGACAGACACGAGCAATCCACCGGAATTTATCCTGCTGGCCTCTGCACGCGCGGATGCGCCCAATCCGATTGACTATCCAGGCGAGGACGTGGCGTCACAGCAACGCCAGGCTTACCCGGATCTTCAGCCTGTTTACGTTCAGGCCACGCCAGCGGCGGTTCTGGATGCCGCGGCGCAGATTGCCGAAACGTTCGGCTGGGCGGTCAGTCGCGACGCCTCATTGCCACAGATCGAAGCAACCGATACAACCGGGTGGTACGGGTTTAAGGACGACATCATTGTCCGCGCTGTTGCCGATGACCAGGGCACTCGCATCGATGTGCGTTCGAAATCGCGGGTCGGTAAGAGTGATTTGGGCACTAACGCCAAACGCATTCGAGGATTTCTCGTACAACTGGAAGCGGCGCTGTAGCGCCGCTGCCAACGCTCACATCAGCGCACGAGCGAGACGCGCCCGATCAATATGTCGCGATACATGATCCAGTCGCTAATCAGACTGTAGAGTGGATACTGGAAGGTCGCCGGTCTGTTTTTTTCGAATCCGAAATGACCGATCCACGCGAATCCGTATCCCATCAGCGGCGTTGCGAGCAGCCACATTGGATTGGCTTGCACTATGCTCAGTACGATCATGGCAATGACGCCAGTCGTACCAACAAAGTGCAAGCGCCGACAATTCACATCGGCATGCTCGCTTAAATAAAACGGATAGAACTCACGCAAACTGGAATAGCGTGTGCCCATCTCGACACTCACACCGACTGCACCGCACCGCCGTCGACGACGATACCCGTACCTGAGACAAACGCCGCATCATCGGTGGCGAGAAACAGTGCGACCTTCGCCACGTCCAACGGCTCACCCAACCGGCCGGCAGCGGAGCGCTTTATCCACAAGTCACGTGCCTCTGGCTGCTGCCTGAAAGGCTCGCGTGTCATATCCGTCATAATCGCGCCCGGCTGAATATAGTTGCAGGTGATACCGAAGCGCCCTACTTCGCTAGCCAGAGATTTTGTTAGCCCTGCAATCGCATGTTTTGAGGCGACATAAGCCGACATACCCTCAGCACCGAAACTGGAAAAAATGGATCCAAGGTTGATAATGCGGCCCGCGGGACTGCGCTTGATCAAGGGCAGCAATGCACGGGATAGCCGGAAAACCGGGCGCAGATTATTCGCCATCACAGTATCCCAAACCTCATCTGGCGACTTCTCTACCAGCGCAACCTTACTGATGCCGGCATTGTTGACGAGAATATCGACACCGCCAATGGTCTTGCCGACAAGCTCCAGAATCTCTTCCGGAGCCGCATCAGTCGACACATCGCAGATGTGACCATCGATGTTG
This sequence comes from Pseudomonadota bacterium, assembly GCA_039187375.1. GTDB lineage: Bacteria > Pseudomonadota > Gammaproteobacteria > Steroidobacterales > Woeseiaceae > CALBPI01. The sequence continues at coordinate 4,202 of JBCCZN010000047.1, read as the reverse complement.
GACACGTTCTGATACATCCGGTCGATGCCACTATCGGGCAAATCCTCCGTGAGCACCTCCGCGCCATTTTGTGCATAGACACGAGCGATCGCGTCACCGATACCCGTTGCCGCGCCGGTGACGACCGCGCGCATTTGATGCAGGCGTTGACCAGACTCCATTATGCCTCCCAGATACAAGTCTTATTGTCAAAACGACGCGCACCATAGCATGCGCGTCGCCTGCCGTCCTGTGAACTCATACCGTCGGCAACGTGTAATCCGCAAACTGCTCGCGTAAAGCTGTCTTGCGAATTTTGCCGGTACCGGTATGCGGCAACTCGTCGACAAATACGACATCGTCGGGCGTCCACCACTTGGCAATCTTGCCATCAAGGAATTGCAACACGTCATCACGCGTCAGTGTCGCACCCTCCTTGACCACAACGATCATCAATGGCCGCTCTGTCCATTTAGGATGGGCCACACCAATCACAGCCGCCTCGGCAACCTCCGGATGTCCCATCGCTGTGTTTTCCAAATCGATCGAACTGATCCACTCGCCACCGGACTTAATCACGTCTTTTGTCCGATCCGTAATTGCCATGAAACCATCGGCATCGATCGTCGCTACATCGCCGGTATCGAACCAGCCCTCGTCCGCGTGAGCCTCGCTAGGCTGCTCGAGTCTGAAGTAATCCTTGCAGATCCACGGCCCGCGCACACGCAACGCACCGTAAGCCACACCGTCCCACGGCTGCTCCTTGCCCTCGTCATCGACGATCTTCATCTCGACACCCCACAGGCCACGCCCGGCTTTCGCCTGGATGCGTACCTTGTCCGCGTCAGTCAGGCCATCGTGCTTTGGCAGTAGCGTATTGACCACGCCCAGTGGTGACATTTCGGTCATACCCCAACCCTGATGCACGACCACATCATGATCGTCGCGGAAGGTCTCGATCATTGACGCCGGCACCGCTGCGCCACCAACGACAGTGCGCTGCAACGTCTCCAGTTTAAGGTCGTTTTTGCCCGTGTAATCGAGCAGTGCGAGCCAAACAGTCGGTACGCCAAGTGCCAGCGTCACACCTTCCTCGCTCAGCAACTTGTAGAGGGCTTCACCGTCGCCCATTTTCGGTCCCGGCATCACCATCTTGGCGCCAACCATCGGGCATGAGTACGGCACGCCCCAGGCATTCACATGAAACAGCGGCACGACCGGCAACACGACATCGCGTCGCGAAATACTGAGAATATCCGGCGCAAGACCCACCAATGCGTGCAGCATGGTTGATCGATGCGAATACAACACGCCCTTGGGATTGCCGGTGGTTCCTGATGTGTAGCACAGCGCCGACGCCGCATTTTCATCTAGCACAGGCCACTCGATTTCAGCTGAGTGCGGTGCAATAAATGACTCATAATCCTGCAACTCGGCGGCCGCCTCCGGTTTGCCCTGTGCGCTCGATAAGACAATGACGTGTTTCAGCGTTGGCGTCTTGTCACGAATCGCCGCGATCAGTGGCAGGAACATCGGATCTACAAACAACACCTCATCTTGCGCGTGGTTGATGATGTAAACCAACTGCTCAGGAAACAGTCTTGGATTGATCGTATGGCACACGTATCCCGCACCGGAAATACCGTAGTACAGTTCCAGATGGCGGTAGTCATTCCATGCCAGTGTTGCCACCCGGCTGCCCTGCTCCAAGCCGAGTGAGATCAGCGCATTGGCGACCTGCTTGGCGCGCCCGAAACACTCTGCGTAAGTATATTCGTGGCGCGGATTTTCCGCGGTAACCGACACAATCGTCGATTGCGGGTGAAATTTCACCGCATGCTCAACGATGCTAGAGATCGTCAGCGGCATATCCATCATCAATCCGTGCATCATTTACCCCCTTGGCCAGGCACGTCGCTCAGACGCATAACACTAAGGTGCCATGCGAGACGGCGCAACACGCGCCAGCCTCAATCCGATACAGAGCGACCCTTGCGTAACCGCTCGGCTTTGTCCTCCAACATCAACCAGCGCGTTGTGAGCGTATCGAGCTGGCGCTCCTGAGCCTCGAGCTCGGCCAGGGCTGGCGCCACGACCGAGTCAAAATCCTGATCATAAAAACCCTCAGCAGCAATGATCTGTCGCTGCGCCGACAGCGTCGCTTCCAGCGCTTCGATCGCATCCGGCAAGCCATCCAATTCGCGCTGCTCCTGATAGCCTAGCTTGGTCGCCGTCTTGGGCGCTGCAGAGCGACCAGACGACGACGTCGCATTTTTAGCCTGCGGCGTTTTTTCGGTTGCCAACTGTCGGCGGCGGGCCAACCAATCGGAGTAGTTTCCGACATAGCGCTCGATGCGGCCGCCAGCCTCAAATACCAGCGTCGATGTCACGACGTTATCGAGAAACTCCCGATCATGGCTGACGACAATCAAGGTGCCGTTGTAGGCCTGTAGTTGCGCCTCCAACACCTGTAGCGTCTCAACATCCAGATCATTGGTTGGCTCATCCAATACCAGCAGGTTGGCTGGTTGTGTGAACAGCTTCGCCAGCACAACGCGATTGCGCTCACCGCCCGACAGCGCTGCAATCGGCGACAAAATTCGTTTTGGCGAGAACAAGAACCCACGCAAATAGCCGACAACATGGCGCGGCTTGCCGTTCAGATAGACATAGTCACTGCCATCTCCCACGACCTCGGCGATCGTCTTAGTGTCATCCAACTCACGGCGAAGCTGATCGAAGTAGCCCATCTGGATATTGGTTCCCAGCTTTACGGTACCGCGCTGCGGCGTCAGCTCCCCAAGCATCAGGCGCAACAACGTGCTCTTGCCGACACCATTATTGCCCACCAAGCCGATTCGCTCACCCCGTTGCACGGTCAAACTCAGGCCTTCAATGAGCGGCGTAGCCGTGTAGCCAAAATGTACGTTGTGCAACTGGATGACCTTGCGCCCCGATTGTTCAGCCGACTCAATATGCACGCGCGCTGCCTGGGCGCGTTTTTGTCGCTGGCCATGCTCCTCACGCATCGCTTCCAGCGCCCTGACACGACCTTCATTGCGGGTTCGACGTGCCTTGATGCCTTGGCGAATCCACGCCTCCTCTTCAGCAAGACGCTTATCGAAGCGGGCGTTCTGGTCGTCTTCCTCAGCCCAGGCCAATGCTCTGGCGGACAAATAGTCGTCAAAATTACCAGGCCAACTGACGAGTTTGCCCCGATCGATATCCACAATACGCGTGGCAATGTTGCGCAAAAACGCCCGGTCATGCGTGATAAACACGATGCTGCCGGAAAAATTCAGTAATCGCTGCTCCAGCCATTCGATCGTGTCCAGATCGAGGTGATTGGTCGGCTCGTCGAGCAATAGCAACTCCGGATCAGTTACCAACACTCGTGCCAGCGCGACCCGACGCCGCCACCCACCGGACAAACTGGACATGGGCAGATCTGCAGGCAAATCCAGATCGCTGATGGTGCGTTCGATTCGCTGCTCGAGCGTCCAGGCACCCTGTGCCTCGACCTGCGATTGCAGTCGGGCAACCGCCAATGCTTCAGGCTCGGTCGGATCGGTACCCGCAGGCAGCGCCGCGCTGCGCTGCTGGTAGTCATCGCGCAGTACCTTTAACGATTCCAGTGCAGCGCCCACAAATTCGCGCACACTGATGTGGGTTGCCGCCGGCAGCGACTGAGACAGCTGGCCAATTCGCAAATCGGCTTGCCTGACAATATCCCCCGACTCTGGCAGTAACTCATTTGACAATAATTTCAATGTCGTCGATTTACCGGCGCCATTACGTCCAATGATGCACACGCGCTCGTCGGCCTTGATAGCCAGGCTGGCATCGGACAGCACGGCGTGGTCGCCAAATGCCACGCGAATGTCGTCCATCCGAATCAGCGCCATAGCATCGAAACTGTGACGTGCGTCGAGGCGAAATGCAGAGTAAGCTCGATGGGGTTGATTCCAACAATAAGGATCGGGGGGTCTAATGAAGAAGCATAGCATTCTGGCATCCTGCCAGGCGCTGGTTACAGCACTACTTGTTTCAATCAGTGTGAGTGCACTAGCCGGCGAAGGATTTGGCGTAACGCCGCAGGACTCGAGAGAGTTTTTTGTCGATGAATCCAAACTACCGTTCGACGCATTTCCAGGACTGCCATCGGAGCGTTACTGGGGCGTATTCAAAAAAGCGGGCTACCGCATAGAAATTCCGGCGAACTG
>JBCCZN010000046.1:0-16962 GCA_039187375.1 Pseudomonadota bacterium | reverse complement strand
GCGCATTGGAGGTGACCTCGCTCGCGACCGTCTCGACGGTGGGCAGCGAAATACTCACGCCCGAAGTGCTGGCCGGTAAACAGCTGTTTTACGACGCCCGCGATGATCGTCTGGCGGCCCTGGACTATATGAGCTGTGCCAGCTGCCACGAAGATGGTGGTCACGATGGTCGCGTCTGGGACTTCAGTCAGTTCGGCGAGGGCGTTAGAAACACGATTTCGCTGCGCGGCAAGGGCGGCATGGACCATGGCCTGCTGCACTGGACCGGTAACTTTGACGAGGTGCAGGACTTTGAAGGCCAGATTCGTGAATTTGCCGGTGGTCTGGGCCTGATGAGTGATGCCGCGTTCTTTACCGGTACACGTTCCGAGCCTTTGGGCGATAGCAAGACGGGCCTCAGTGCTGATCTGGATGCGTTGTCCGCCTATATGGCGTCGTTGACGACATCCGATACTCGCACTCTGGAGGGCAGTGGTTTGTCTTCAGCTGGTTTGCGCGGACAGTCGTTGGTCGCGAGTTCTGGTTGTGTCAGCTGTCACACCGGTACCAATCAGACCGATTCGGTCTTGGGCGCCCGGCATGACATCGGCACGTTGGATGCGGCCAGCGGATTACGTCTGGGGCTGGGTCTGGACGGGTTGGATACGCCGACGCTGAATGGCTTGGCAACCAGCGCACCCTATCTGCATGACGGTTCAGCACAGACGGTGCAGGACGCGATTGCGGCGCACACCGCAACGTCATTCAGCGCAGCGGATCTGGATGATATGGCGACCTACCTGCTGGAGCTGGAAAGCGTCGAGTCTCGCTAATCGAGAGGCGTTCGTTGGGGGCGCTGGTTGTTTACCTACAGCCAGCGCTTCCAGCGGAACACCAGCCAACCACAGACTCCCAGTGCCGCCATCAGGCCTACTGTCCAGATAAAGCCGAGCGGATTATCGATCAGGGGCACACCGCCCACATTCATGCCCAACACGCCGGTCAGGAACGACAGCGGCAAAAAAATCGCCGTGATTAGCGATAGCACATACATGCGTTCGTTTTGTTGTTCGGATAGCCGACTGCGCAGCTCATCCTGTAGTACGACGGTACGCTCTCGAGCCAGATCGAGGTCTTCCAGATAGCGCAGCGTGCGATCGATATCTTCGTGTAGTTGCTCCAGGTCTTCATCCGCCAGTACGCCCTGCATTCGCGACAGCGTGTCGATGGCTTCGCGTTGGGGTGATAGATAACGGCGCACAGCAGCCGTTTCGCGTCGCAATGCTGCCAGCCGAGCACGATTCACTGGGCGCTGTTGCTCGATATCATCTTCGAGCGTATCGATACTGTCGTCGAGGTCTTCGACAAACTCGCCAATACGCTCAGCAATCCGGGAAATGGTATCGACGACGACGCTGCTGGTGCGTCGGGGTGATTCGCCATGTGCGTAGTGATCACGCAGTTCCGTCAGTGACCCCAGCGGCCGGGTGCGACGGCGTGAGGTAACGATGACCTGCTCGTTAAACCAGATCCGCACGGCGATCATGTCATCCGGGTCGGCGCCGGGATTGCGGTTGATGCTGCGCAAAATCAACAAGGTGCCGCCATCCAGCGATATCGCGCGCGGCCGCGTTTCCAGGATTGTCAACGCATCAACGACCTCGGTAGAAACACCAAACTGCGCCAATTCTGAGCGCGCACCGGGTGCGTCGCACTGAACGTGGTGCCAGTGACTTTTGTCCCCGATGTCGACGGACCACAGAATGGCACTATCGATTGCCACTGCTCGACACTCGTTCGGGTCAACCAGTCGGGACGGTGTAGCCGACGCCGGTGCCCGGTCCAAGCGGTAATCCAAATCCAATCCAGGCCATAGTCATGATCAGGCCGGCGATCAGCAATCCGATCGAATATGGGATCATCGTTGCGGCCAGACTGCCGAGTCCGAACTGTTTTTGCCAGCGCTGGCAGAACGTCAGGATCAGCGGGAAGTAGACCATCAATGGCGTGATGATGTTGGTGGCCGAGTCCCCGACACGATAGGCAGCGGTGGTCATTTCCGGGCTGACATTCAGCAACATCATCATCGGTACCATGACCGGCGCCAGCAGCGCCCACTTGGCACTGGCAGAACCGACCAGCAAATTGATCGCGCCGGAGAACAATACCAACAAGCCGAGCAACACCGGCATCGGGAATGCCGCCGATTTCAAGGCGTCAGCACCCTGGATGGCGAAAATCAATCCGAGTTCCGACCAATTGAACATCGCTACAAAATGCGCAGCCGCAAATGCCAGCACCAGATAGTAGGCGAGGTCTGCCATCGAGTCGGTCATCATCTTGACGATATCGCGATGTCCCTTAACCGTGCCCGTCGCCGCGCCATAAGCCCAACCACAAGCCAGAAACAGTACAAAGAAGCCTGCAACCAGCGAGCGGTAAAAGGGTGCCATTCGGGCTTCAGGCGTTGCGTCCTCGTTGATTAACGGCGTATTCGGTCCGATGGTCATGAAGATCCAGATTGCGGTGATCGCGAGCGCGGCAAGACCGGCATACATCAGGCCCCGGCGTTCGTCATCGGTGAGCGGCTTGTCTCCATCTTCACTGACGCTGGCAAGGCTACCCTCGGCCTTGAAGCCACCGAGTCGCGGCTCGATGATGCGGTCGGTCACGAACCAGATGATCGGCAGGAACACCAGGGTCATCGCGGCGATGAAATACCAGTTGCCGGCGATGTTGGCATCCCAGCCGGGCACCAGACTTTCGGCGGCGGCTTCGGTGATACCGAACAATAGTGCGTCGAGCTGACCAGGTAACAGGTTGGCGGAAAACCCGCCCGACACACCGGCGAATGCCGCGGCAATACCGGCGATTGGATGACGCCCAGCCGCTGCATACAGGACACCGGCTAAGGGAATCAGCACAACGTACGCGGCGTCTGCTGCCAGATTACCGATCATGGCCACCAGTGCGACCATCGGCGTGAGCAAAATTTGTGGGGCATTGCGAACGGCACCGCGCATCGCGGTGGCGAACAGCCCCGAGCGCTCGGCAATACCGGCACCGAGCATGACGACCAGAACATAGCCCAGCGGATGAAAATGCGTGAACGTTTTGGGCATATCTACCCAGAGCTTCTGAAGATTGCTGGCGCTCAACAGGCTTTGCGCTTCGATGATGACGGCGTTGCCCGTCGCGTCGAGCTTGGTTGGGTGCACGGCCGACAGGTTGGTCATATCGGCGATGATGCTGACCCCGACTAGAACGGCGATCAGCCAGAAGAAAATAAAGACCGGGTCCGGTAGTCGGTTACCGGTTTTTTCGATCCAGCCGAGAATGCCGCCTTGCGCGCTTGTAGTGTCCATCGATCCCCACCTTTGACACGATATTTAGCCAGTTAGGGTAGTGGACACAGGCGCGTATTGCCAATGCTCAACCGGTAGCGATGGACTCGGTGTTGCCGAAATCTTCGGCCTCGGTCTGCTCGCCCAATTGTGGTCCGCGTTCTCGGACCCAGAGATTAACCGAATTACAGAATTCGCTGGTGGCCACATTAATCTCGAATACCGGTGCATATTGCTTGAGCTTCTCGAGTACAGCTTCGAACAACTGATGCACATAGTTGTCGGATAACGTGATGGTCTCGGCGAAGGTCTCAGCGACATCTTGTAGTGCGCTGGTGATTGACTCCGTATCGGAGCCATAAAACGTATTGCACAGTTCGTTGGCCAGCACACACAGGTTACGCATGCGCATTTCCTTATCCACCGGGGTCAGCTCGGATGGATTATTGATGCCGCGGATCGCGCTGATGATTGGACTGGGTAGACCCCAGATTTCGGCGATGGCCGCACCGAGTTCGGCAAAAGTCACACCGAGTACATTGCGCGTGGCGGTTTCGCGTGGCACGCCCTCACTCATTTGCTCGCGCACAAAGCCATGATCCTCTCCGAAATAGTAGATTGAGAGGTTCTCACCGATGTTCTGGCACATGCCTGCAATGAACGCCTCTTCAGCGTTACGAATATTCTCTCCCCTCGCCAGGTGTCGTGCGACCAGGCCTGCCAGAAACGACTTGGCCATCGATTCACGCAGCACTTCCGAATCACCTTTCAGGTGACCGAATAGCGTCAGGCCCGAGGCGATCATTCGAATTTGCTGTACGCCGAGCAGAACCACCGCCTGCGAGACACTGGTGACCTCAGAGGCACGCGCGCCATAAAAAGAGGAGTTAGCAATTTTTAACAACTTACTCGTCAGCGTCAGATCGCGCAGGATGACGTTTGCTATAGCCTCCGCGGAGCCATTGGCATCTTCACCAGTGAGTTTGTTGATGTCGGTCAATGTACTCGAAATCGCCGGGAAGTCTTTCTTGTGCTGCATGCGCCGAACAAGAAAGTCCACGGTACTATGGCTCGGTGAATCGCTGCGCACCGAATCGGCGAGACCGGATGCGGTGACGAACACATTGAATGCGTCGCGCATATTGCCCGCGTCCTGATAGCGCTGTGCGTAATCACCAACAAATGCCCCCTTGAAAAACCGGATCAAATGATCGGCATGGGGGAGTTGGCGAATCGGCTCATAGTCGATGTTGCATGCAACGATGGCACGCTGAATGCCCTCAACATTTTCGCCATCCATTGCACGCTTACCAGTGAGCATTTCGTAGAAGGTTGACGCCAGCGCAAACACATCGGTGAACGGTCCGAGTTCCTGGCGCAGGAAATGCTCGGGCGCCATATAGCGCAGTGTGCCGGTCGCCAGGCTTTTGTCTTCCCGAGTGAAGTTGACGAATTGGGCGAGACCGAAATCCATGATTAGCGGCTCATCATCGTCTCCAATCATGATATTGCGTGGTCCAAGATCCAGGTGCAGTACGCCCGCTGAATGCGCTGTGGTCAGCGCATCGAGAATACGTGCCAACATGACTGCGGCGCGATCAATCGGCAGTTGCGGCTGTTCGGCTAGCACGGAAGCCAGTGTGCGGCCCTCAACAAATCCGAACACGAGATAGGGTTTGTTTTCTTGGTCGCGACCGATATCGTGGATGGGGACGATGTTCGGATGGTTAAGTTTGCTGGAAACCAGCGCTTCCAGTGGCGTACCGTTCATGCCGCACTGATTGAACTCAGCCTTGCCGGAGGTGACGACCTTGACTGCTACGGAGCGTTGCAGCTCAGGGTCATGAGCCAAATAGACCTTGCCTTGTGATCCCCGACCGAGCACCTTTTGCAGCTCGTAGCGTCCCAGTGAACCCAGTTGTGTCAACGCGCAGTCCTCGCCTTGCCAGTCGATCAATAGATAGCGGTCCGTCGGGTTGATTCTTTAGCGCAGATCGCAAACCCGTTAAGCTTTCGACATTATGTTTTCTGCAGCGCCGTGGCTCACTGCCATTGATCTAATTGGCACCTTTGTTTTTGCGGTGAGTGGCGCCACGCTAGGCGTGCGGCGACAGCTGGACTTGTTCGGGGTATTGGTCTTGTCTGTCGCTGCGGCAACGGCCGGCGGTATTATCCGTGACGTCATGATTGGCGCTGTGCCACCGGCCTCACTGGTCAACTGGGAGTATTTGGCCGTGGCCACGCTTGCCGGTGTGGTGACGTTCGCGTTCGCTGAGATCGTTGAGCGTGTCGAGCATCCAGTGCGGCTGTTCGATGCCGCCGGTTTGGGTTTGTTTGCTGTAGCCGGTACCGCAAAGGCGCTGGACTTTGGCTTGGCTGCCCCTTCGGCGGTTCTACTCGGAACGTTGAGCGGTATTGGAGGGGGAATTGTGCGCGATATTATGGTGGCGCAGGTGCCAACGGTACTGCGTTCCGAGCTCTATGCCAGTGCTGCGATTGTCGGTGGCATCTGCGTTACCGTTGCGGTCTGGCTGCAACTACCTCGAGGCCCGGCGATGGTGGTCGGCGCGGTTTTGTGCTTCGTGTTGCGCTTTATGGCCATTCGTTACCGTTGGGGATTGCCGGTCGCACGTGCGCGTGCCGATGGGAGCGATGACTGAGCGCTTGACCGGGTTTGCACCGGTCTGCGGTGGGCGCCCCCGGGTACTGGTACTGGGTTCCATGCCTGGCGTGACCTCGCTGCGTATGCAGCAGTACTACGCCCATCCGCGTAACGGGTTCTGGCCAATCATGGCGTCGATCATCGGTTTTACCGAGAACCTTAGCTACGCTGAGCGTTGTGATGCCCTGATTGCTTCACGCGTGGCTGTCTGGGATGTGTTGGCTGGCTGCGAGCGTCCGGGTAGCCTGGATGCGGATATTCGCACCAACAGTGCTATGCCGAATGACTTCGCCGATTTTTTCACCCGGTACGATGCCATCGAGCGTATCCTGTTCAATGGGGGTACTGCCTGGGATTTGTATCGTCGTCTCGTGTTGCCAACGATGTCAGCGAAACACCAGGCGCTAACACGGTCCAAACTGCCTTCGACGAGTCCGGCCTATGCGGCGATGCCGCTGGCCGAAAAGTCACGGCTTTGGGCCGCCGCGTTCGGGGGGTAACGCATGGCAGAACAAATGAAATCGATTTGCCGTCGCTTCTGCGCAGCGCGGGTGACCACATCGACCGATGCCGGTATCGGCACGAATGCGTGCGCGTTGTGACCCGTCAAGACTGGCTGGGTGCACTGGGGTTTGCGGTGTTGATCACTGTGGGCGCCAAGTTGTCGTTCGAGCTGCCGGGCGTTAGTTTGCCGCAGACCGGTCAGACGCTGATGGTATTGCTCGCTGGCGCGGTGCTCGGGGCGGGTGCGGGCAGTGTGGCGGTGTTGCTGTACATTGCTGCAGGGGTTGCCGGCCTGGAGGTGTTTGCAGGGAACCGCACCGGTGTCGCGGTGTTGATCGGTCCAAGTGGTGGTTATTTGCTGGGTTTTTGGCTGGCGGCGATGACGTTGGGTTGGTTGCGTGATCGTGGCTGGTTGGCTCGGCACTGGTGGGCGGGTCTGGTTGGCATGTTGGCCGGGCATGCGATGATCATCCTGATCGGTGCAGGGCTGCTGGTGTTTAGTCTCGGACTGTCGGCTGCATGGTTTAACGGCGTGCAACCGTTTTTGCCTGGAGCACTGGTCAAGTCCATTCTCGGCGCGGCGTTATTGCTGCCGCTGTCGATTGGCTGGCGTAAGTTGGGACGACTTTTGGAGAGCACGAATGGCAAGCAACCAGAACCAGACCATCCCGACCGAGGCGTCGGTTGACGACTATCTGAGCGGCATTGAGGATGCGCACCGGCGCAAGCAGTGTCTTCGCATTGATGCGATCATGCGCAAGGTCACCCGGCGGGAGCCGGTGATGTGGGGCAGCAGTATTGTTGGCTACGGCAGCTACCACTACCACTATGCATCCGGCCGTGAGGGTGACTGGTTGCTGACCGGATTTTCATCACGCAAACAGAACATCACGATCTACATCATGGATGGATTCGACGGTCGTGATGACTTGTTGGACGGCCTTGGTGGACCGCACAAGACGGCAAAGTCCTGTTTATACCTGCGAGATTTCGACAAGATCGACGCAAAGGCGTTTACGCGACTGGTACGCAAGTCGGTCGCCGACATGCGCAAACGCTACCGCTGTCAGTAGCTGGCAGACTCGTCAGCGGTGCGCTTGTCGGTGCGCCCGGCCACAGCATAAAACACAAGGCCCGCCACGATTACGCCGAGTCCGACCAGCGCCGCCATCGGTTCACTGCGCGTGACAAATATCAGCGTCCAGCCAGTCAGTGCGAGAAACACAATCGGCACCAACGGGTAGAGCGGGACACGAAACGGCCGAGCCAGATCCGGCTCTGTGTAACGCAAGACGAACAGGCCGACGACCGTGCCTAATGTGTTCAGCGCTAGCGTAAAACCAGAAAACAACAGGATGAACTGGAACGGTGAGGTGAGGATAAAGAGGATCGTCAGCGCGCCCTGCAGATAAATTGAAAAAGCCGGTACGCCATAACGGTTGGTGTGCGCCAGTTGTCGAAACAGCGCATGGTCCTGCCCAATTGCCTGATAGACGCGCGGCCCTGCGATGATCATCGCGCTGACCGTGGAGATCAACAGTAGCGCCAACACAACGCCCATAATGCGCGCGCCAATACCACCAAAGGCATAGTTGGCAGCGATAAAGCCAACCTCGACCTCGCCGCGCATGGCGTCGATCGGTGCGGCGTACAGGAATACGTAATTCAATGCCAGGTACAACAGGATGACCAACAGCGTGCCCACACCTAATACGGTCGGTAGCCAGCGCTGCGGCTCCTGTAGCTCGCTGGACAAGTAGGTTGCCACGTTCCAGCCGGTGTAGGCGTAGCTAACGTAGATCAACGAGACCGCAAAAGCGCCGGACAGCAGCAGTTTGCCGTCACCGTCGGCGGGGGTGAAGCGCACCGTTTGTGGCACGTCGGTCAGACTGACGGCCAACACGCAGAACAGGATGATCAGCACGACCTTCAACGCCGTAAACAACACCTGCACCGATCCGCTGGTGCGTCGGTGAGTCGCGTGCACAACGGTCAGCAGAGCGACGAGCACAACCGCCAGTGTTTGCACCAGTGGCCCATCGGCATAGGCGGGCCACAGCGCCGACGTCAGATAGGTGGCAAAGGTGATCGCCGCCAGTGCCGTCGGCCCGGCGAACCCGACCGTGGCCGATATCCAGCCGGATACGAATCCGGCAGCAGGATGAAAAATGCGGCCAAGGAAATGGTACTCACCGCCCGAGCGTGGCAGCGCTGCGCCGAGCTCGGCATAGCACATCGCACCGCAATAAGCGGTGACGCCGCCGACCACCCAAAGCATCAGCAGTACAAAGCCCGACTCGATGTCGGCTAGCTGGAATCCCAGGCTTGTGAATACTCCGGTACCAACCATATTGGCGATGACGATCGACACGGCGGTGATCGGCGAGAACAGTTGTTGGCGTTGGTCTGACATGATGCTCGCTCAGTGCTATTTGGGCCGGGCAAGCAGCAGCAACACGGCCCCGGCAGCGACGCCCAGCCAGCCCCATTGCCCGGCGGTCTGCGTGACCAGCATCGCAGTGCCAGCAAGCACGCCGACAGCACCCCACAGCGAGGCGTAGCGCCTGCGTGCCTGGCTTGCCATATGCTGCCGAAGCTGGGCGACGCCTCGATCTTCCATCACCAGTTTGAACTGCCCGTTGGCGGCTTGCTCGCTCAGGCGACGAGCCAGAGTCGGCAACTCGCGCAGGGTTTCGCGGACCTCCGGCCATTGGGTTCGAATGTCATCGATCATGGCGCGACCACCCAGGCGCTCTGTCATCCAGCGACGCAGAATCGGTTGCGCGGTTTCGAACAGGTCGAGCTCGGGGTACAGCTCACGGCCAAGACCCTCGATGTTGAGCAGCGTTTTTTGCAGCAGGATCAGTTGCGGTTGAACCTCCATTTCGAATCGTCTTGCGGTTTCGAACAGGCGCAGCAGAACCTGACCAAAACTAATCTCAGCCAGTGGCTTGTTGAAGATCGTTTCGCAAACGGTACGTACCGCCGATTCGAGTTCGGCAACTCGCGTATCGGGTGGCACCCAGCCGGAGTCGACGTGTAACTGCGCGACACGGTTGTAGTCGCGGTCAAAAAACGCCAGGAAGTTCTCGGCCAGATACTGCATATCGCGCGGATCGAGCGTGCCAATGATGCCGAAATCGATGGCTTGATAGCGCGGTTGCTGCGGATCGGTGATGTCGACGTAAATATTGCCTGGATGCATATCCGCATGAAAAAAATTGTGGCGAAACACCTGCGTGAAAAAAATCTCGACGCCATTTTCGGCCAGTTTCTTGATGTTAGTGCCGGCTGCGCGCAGCGCCTCCATGTCGTTGACGCGAATGCCGTAAATGCGCTCCATCACCAGCACCGGAACACGACTGTAATCAAAGTAGACTTCCGGCACGTAAAGCTGATCGGAAAATTCGAAGTTACGACGTAGCTGCGAGCCATTTGCCGCTTCGCGCAAGAGATCCAACTCGTCATTGATTGTCTTGTCGTATTCCTGCACCACCTCGATTGGATGCAGGCGCTTGCCATCGGGCAGGTAGCGCTCGGCGAGTTCCGCCATTGCATACATCACCTGAAGGTCCATGCGAATGACTTTATCGATACCTGGCCGTAACACTTTGACGATGACCTCGGTTCCATCATGCAGCGTTGCCGGGTGGACCTGGGCAATCGATGCGGCTGCCATCGGTGTGTCATCGAAATGCGCGAAGATCTCGCCGAGATCAAAGCCATAAGCATCATTGATGATCTGTCGGGCGAGTTTGCCGTCGAATGGCGGTACGTTTTCCTGCAACTTCGCAAGTTCACGTGCAATCTCGACGGGGATCAGGTCAGGGCGTGTCGATAGTGCCTGCCCCAATTTGATGAAGATGGGTCCGAGTTCTTCAAGCGCCAGTCGCAAACGCACGCCGATTGGCTGTTTGCGGATTGCACGTTTGGCACCAAAGCGAAACAGGACGCGAAACGGACGCAGTATCCGCGAGCTGGCGATCAGGTCATCAAGCCCGTATTTCGACAGCACACGCTGGATACCGACGAGGCGCCGGATTCGCGACCACGTCCACATGGATTAGTTGTCCTCGTCGAGCCGGGCTTGCAGGATACGTGCGCGTGCGGTGGCGCGTGCGACGCCATCGCGCAGTGATTCGATCTCACCGCGAAACACATCGAACTGCGCGCGAGAGGGTAATGACTGCCGACGTTCCGTCAGATAGTCGCCGACGTTGCGGTGCAGCGAATCACTGATTTTGCCTGCAGTGTTCTTAATGCCGCGGGCCGCTTTACCGGCCTGATGCGCAACGGTGTCACCGACAACCATTGAGAGCTCGTCTTCCAGATCCGGTGCCGCATAGCGCAGCAACTGTTGGAAACGGGCGCCGGAGAGCGCATCCCCACTCATGCGCACGTGTCCTTCGCGTACAACCTTCAGCGGGTCACTGCCCGCGAGACCCGCGAGTGAAATCGGGCTGCCCGACAAAACGACATCGGGATCATCGCTGTAGCGCGTCGATAGTCTGATCCGGCTGTCGCGAATCGTCAGGTAGACCGCAAGTCCGGTGTCACGCACCCGTACCGCTAACGTCTGGCCTTCCAGCGATTCAGCCAACTCACGTGCCGGTGTTTGTTCCTGAATGCGTGTGTTCAACAATACGGTCAGCGGCGTGAACAAAATACCCAGATCGATCATGCGGTGTCCTGTGATTCGAGCTTGCGACCGATATGCAATGCGGCGATGCCACCGGTCAGGTTGTGATAGTGGCAGTCCTGCAAGCCAGCGTCTTGCATCATGCGTTTGAGTGTTTCCTGATCCGGGTGCATGCGAATTGACTCGGCGAGGTAGCGGTAGCTGGCCTCATCATTGGCGACCACGCGTCCCAGAAATGGCAGCACGGTGAACGAGAACAGGTCGTAGGCCGGTCGCAACAGTTCATCGGGTTTGGAGAATTCCAGCACCAGCACGCGGCCACCGGGCTTCAATACGCGTTGCATGGAGGCCAGCGCCGCATCCTTGTGCGTGACGTTGCGCAGCCCGAATGCAATCGTGATGCAGTCAAAGGTATTGTCGGCAAACGGCAGGTTTTCGGCATTGACCTGCGCCAGTGTCAGGTTGCCGGCCACGCCCGCATCGATAACGCGATCGCGTCCTTGCAGCAACATCTCGCGGTTGATGTCGGCCAGCACGACGTGCCCGTCGTCGCCAACCTGGCGTGCAAATGCGATCGCCAGGTCGCCGGTACCGCCGGCGAGGTCCAGGACCTGGTGGCCACGACCGACGGCCGCTTTTTCGATGGTCGTGCGTTTCCACAAACGATGGATGCCGCCTGACATCAGATCGTTCATCAGGTCGTAATTGCCCGCGACCGAATCGAAGACACCTCGGACCCGGTCTGCCTTGTCCGACTCGGCAACGGTTTCGTAGCCGAAATGGGTCGTCTGGCGATTATCGCTGCGCTTGTTCATGGCCACAGTGTACCGCGAATCGCGGCGACACCGAGGTGTTGCTGCGACTAGAGGATGTAGCGACTCAGATCTTCGTCCTGCACCAATTCGTTCAGATGTTCGTCAACGTAACCGGCATTGATCTGGTAATGCTGACCGCTGTGATCGGCGGCCTCGAACGAGATAACGTCGAGCAGGCGTTCCATGACCGTATGCAGACGTCTTGCGCCGATATTCTCAGTGCGTTCGTTGACCTCATAGGCGATCTCCGCAATCCGTCGGATGCCCGACTCGATGAACTCGACCTTGACGCCTTCGGTCGCCAGCAATTCACTGTATTGGCGTGTCAGAGAGGCGTCCGGCTCGGTCAGAATGCGCACGAAATCGTCGGTTTTCAGTGATTTGAGTTCTACCCGAATTGGCAAACGCCCCTGAAGCTCGGGGATCAGATCCGACGGTTTCGAGACACTGAAAGCGCCCGAGCCAATAAACAGGATGTGATCGGTCTTGACGACGCCGTACTTGGTCGTGACCGTGCTGCCCTCAACCAGCGGCAGCAAGTCTCGCTGCACGCCCTCGCGTGAGACGTCGGCACCGCCACCGGTATTGGCGCGGCGTGCCACCTTGTCGATTTCATCGATAAACACAATACCGTTTTGTTCCGCAGCTTCGACTGCAGCAATTTTTAATGCGTCCTCATCGACCATATTGGCCGCTTCCTCTTCGGTCAGCAGGCGCATCGCCTCGGCAATCGGTAGCTTGCGTCGTCGTGTGCGGCCCTGTCCGACGTTGCGGAACATGTTCTGTAATTGGCTGGTCATCTCCTCCATACCTGGTGGCGCCATGATTTCCACGCCCACGCTGGGTGCTTCGAGGTCCAGCTCGATTTCTCGATCATCCAGCTCGCCTTCGCGCAGCCGTTTGCGGAAGACCTGGCGAGTGTCCGCCATGCTCTCGGTATCGCCCGGCAGCAGCTCATCGAGAATGCGCTCCTCCGCAGCATCCTCGGCCCGATGGCGCACCTTCGCCATTTCACGCTCGCGTGTCAGTTTGACTGAGACATCGACCAGATCGCGGATGATCGAATCCACTTCACGACCAACATAGCCAACTTCGGTGAACTTGGTTGCCTCTACCTTGATGAACGGCGCATTCGCCAGACGGGCCAGGCGACGGGCGATCTCGGTCTTGCCGACGCCGGTCGGGCCGATCATCAGAATGTTCTTTGGCGTGACCTCGCGCTTCAGATCGTCGTCGAGCTGCAGGCGCCGCCAGCGGTTGCGCAGGGCGATCGCCACGGCGCGCTTGGCGTCCTGCTGGCCGATGATGTGCTTGTCCAATTCCTGGACAATTTCACGGGGGGTCATGGACATGGTGCGCTCCTGCGGCCTAGCTGGCATCGGTGTCGAGAGACTCGAGCACGATGTTGTGATTGGTGTAGACACAAATGTCGGCAGCAATATTGAGCGCCCGTTCGGCGATCTCATCGGCCGGTAAGTCGGTGGTCTGTTGCATGGCACGGGCGGCCGCGAGTGCATATGAACCGCCTGAACCGATGGCCATTGCATCATCCTCAGGCTCGATCACGTCGCCATTGCCGGAGACGATGAACGATTGTTTGGCGTCGGCGATGATCAGCAGCGCCTCCAGGCGCCGCAGCCGTCTGTCGGTGCGCCAATCCTTGGCCAGCTCGATCGCGGCGCGAGTCAGATTGCCGTACTGCTCCATTTTTTGCTCGAACAGCTCGAACAGGGTGAACGCATCGGCTGTGCCGCCGGCAAAACCGGCAATGACCCGATCCTTGTACAGGCGCCGTACCTTGCGCGCATTGCCTTTCATGACCGTATCGCCGAGGCTGACCTGGCCGTCACCGGCGACCGCGACGCGGCCATTGCGCCGCACGGATACGATGGTCGTGCCGTCAAATTGCTTCATGTTAGTTACCTGGCTGACTAGTTCTTGCTGCGCTTGGCGCGCGGGTGTGCTTCGTCGTATATCTGTGCCAGGTGCTGAAAATCAAGATGGGTGTAGATCTGGGTAGTGGCGATGTCCGCATGTCCAAGCAGCTCCTGCACGCCGCGCAGATCGCGGCTGGACTCCAGCACGTGTGTGGCGCAGGAGTGGCGGAACAGATGCGGATAGACGCGCGTATCGACACCCTGAACCTTGGCCCAGTGCAATACGCGTTGTTGCACATTGCGTCGACTGATGCGGTTGCCGCGTTGGCTGACAAATAGCGCGGACTCGTCAGTGTGGGCCAGTTGTACCCGCTGTCGCAGCCACTGTTGCAGCGCACTGATCGCTTTGCTACCGACAGGCACGATGCGCTCCTTATTGCCCTTGCCGGTCACGTGCGCGGTGCGGTCATTCAGATCGACAGCGTTCAGGTTCAAAGCCACTAATTCGGCCAGTCGCAGTCCGGAGCTGTAGAGCAGTTCCAGCATCGCCCGATCGCGCACAGCCAGCGGCGAATCACCGGGGATTGCGAGGAGCGCTGCCATGGTGTCGGCATCGAGCGTGCCGGGAAGTCTTTTGCTGGCGCTGGGTGCGGACACGCCGTCGACCGGGTTGCGGCTGATCTGTTTTTCGCGCGCCAGATAGCCAAAAAAGGTGCGTGCGGCAGACAGACTGCGACTGATCGTGCGCGGTGACTTGCCGTTTCGGAACAAACTCGCCGAATAGGCACGCATCTCGTCGCCAGTGACTTCGATCCAGCTATCGACCGATTGTTGCTGTAACCACCGCCGCAGTGCTCGCAGGTCGCGGCGGTAGTTGCTGTAGGTGTGATCAGAGAGTCTGCGCTCGGTGCGCAGGTGCGTCAGGAACGCCTCAAGCCAATGATCGGCGTCAGCGGCCAAACCGCGACAGTGCCACGCTGATCAGCTGGCCGATCCGTTGCAGGAAGTCGACGCTCATCGCTGGATTGAAGTGATCGGCGTTGTGGCTGCCGATCGCCAAAAAGCCCAATTCCTGATCGTGTGCCAGCGGCAGCAGAGCGACCGAGCCAATCTCTTCGTTGTCTTTGCCAAACAGGATGTCTCGCTGAGTGTCACGAATCTGACCGCAGCGTGGGATGCCTCGATCGAGGAACGTCTTGAATGGCGCCATGCGTGTGTCATCGCGTCGCATCGAACGCAAAAAGCGCATGCGTTTAATCTCGCCAAGCGCATCGCCGTCGACGAACAACACCATCACAGCTTCATCGGCTGAAAAACTGCGCCGCAGCTTCTCCTCGATGGTTTTGAGTGTGTCTTCAAGCGAGTCGGCTTCAAGTAGCGCCAGTGCGAGTGCGTGAATACGGCTTGCCAGCGCATCGTTGCGTCGTGCCAGACCCACCAGTTCGTTCAGCTTGCGCTTGGTGGCCAGTTCACTGGCACGCAGCGAGGCGACCTGACGCTCGACCAGCGACACGGTGCCACCGGACTCGTGGGGTAAGGTCAGGCTCTGCAGCAGGCGCGGGTTACGGTCGAACACTTCCGGGTGTTGTTTTAGAAATTCAACCACATCGGCTTCGCGAAGGGTTCTGGTGTCGGTGTTCGCAGCTTTAGTCGCGCTTGTGCTCATAAATTTAAATATCCCCTGAACGATACCGCGGTCGGGCCGCGCATCTGCACCGCGTGTTGGTGCGCGCGCCAGTTTATCACGAGCTCACCACCTTGAAGGCGTACCGTGATGGGAGAATGTGCACGACCATTGGCAATCGCACACACGGCCGCCGCGCAGGCGCCCGTGCCACAGGCTTGCGTTTCGCCAACGCCGCGCTCGAAGACACGCAGTCGTAGTGAGTTCGTGCCGGTGATTTGACAAAAACCGACGTTGACCGCTTCCGGGTAGTCATCCGCGTGTTGCAGCGCCGCGCCGATGGCATCGACATTGGCCGTCTCAACATCATCGACAAACAGCACGCAGTGCGGATTGCCGATCGATACGGACGCCGCCTGGAACTGATGCCCCGCCACATCGAACGAATACCAATCGGCTTTCGTTGCTCGTGCCAGCGGAATATTGGCCGGCTCGAAGTCGGGCACACCCATCGACACGCTGAACGCACCATCACTGATGCGCTGCGCGGTCACGTCGCCTGCGGGACTGCGCAACACTATCGACGATGCAGGATCCAGAGCGTCTTCGGCATACAAATATGCTGCGATGCAGCGCGCACCGTTGCCGCATTGTGCGACCGCATGACCGTCGGCATTAAAAATACGATAGGACGCAATATGGCTGTCGTCGCCGGCATCGACACACAACAACTGATCGAAACCGACACCGGTTTTTCGATCCGACCATGATCGAACCCGCGCGGTGTCGGGATTGAACACCTGCGAGAGTTGGCGCGTATCGACGACAACAAAGTCATTGCCAAGACCATGCATTTTTGTAAACGGAATTTGCATGCACACATTATCGTTGAGTGAGTTGATGACTGATAGACATTTGATTGTCGCGTCGGTACTTTTACATAAATACTAATTTGAACAAGCAACGAGGTAGTTCAATGCGTCACATCATGGTGCTGAATTCCAAAGGGGGTTGTGGAAAGAGCACAATCGCGACGAACCTGGCATCGTATTACGCGGTCGAAGGGCAGAGCGTCGCGCTCGCCGATTATGATCCGCAGCGCTCTAGTCTTGAGTGGGTTCAAAACCGACCGGAGAGTGCTCCCGAGATCATCGGCCTGGATGCTGCCAAGGATGGATTGAAGGCGCTACCGCGCTCGGCTGACGTGTTGATCATTGATGCGCCGGCCCGCTCGCATGGCAGCGAGCTGACGCAATTGGTAAAGCACGCTGAGACCATCATCGTGCCGGTACTGCCGTCGACGATTGATATGGAAGCGACGACCAAGTTCATCGCCGAGTTGCAAAAGGTCGGAAAGGTCAGCCGCAAGCAGGTCAAAATCGGCGTGGTCGGCAACCGTGTGCGTGAGAACACGCTGATCTTTGATGATCTGGACGAATACCTTGAGAGCCTGAAGGTGCCGTATCTGACCTGGTTGCGTGATGCACAGAACTATGTGCGTGCGTACACCCGTGGTTT
>JBCCZN010000045.1:0-17087 GCA_039187375.1 Pseudomonadota bacterium | reverse complement strand
GCGTCCCTGCGGCCCCCCTATCTCCCGCGCGCGGCTCGGACCGTCACTCCAAGGTGACGACCGGCACCTGCCAGGCAGAACCCAGAGCCAACCCACCCGGATCATCCTGAATCAACTCGGCGGTACATGAGGCACCGACCAACAAGGCAGCCGGCTGGAAGCGCTCGTAAGCGTCCTCGAGCGCAGTCTGAAATAACGTGGCGGTATCCCCACCCAGATCACGCGCCTGGAACGTTGTATAGGTCACCGGCGGACGCTCGTCGCGCCGCTCGATCATCGTAAACAACAGATCGGCATAGGTATCACCCTGCGGCGCATGCAGAACATAGTGCACATCGCGCATTGCGGTTGCGACTCGCATTGCGCCGACGTGGGTCGGACCCTCGTATGTCCACAACGTCAGCTTCATGACACCTTCAGCATCTTTTGGCGACGTAACGGTCTTGCGAACAATTCAGCACAATCACCGGCTTGTTCATAGCCATGGATCGGCGAAAACAGCAATTCGATCGACCACTTGGTCGTCACGCCCTGCGCTTCAAGCGGGTTGGCAAGCCCAAGCCCACAAACAACGATATCCGGCTCGTACTGCAAACACCGATCGAGCTGCAGATCGACATCCTGCCCTTCGGACAACAGCGTATCCGACGGCAGCGCCGCCAACTCTTCTGCCAGATGTTCACGGTGCAGATACGGCGTACCGACCTCGGTCAACTCCATACCCAATTCATCTGCCAGAAAACGTGCCAGCGGAATCTCGAGCTGCGAGTCCGGGAAAAAGAAAATGCGTTTGCCGGCCAGTACGTCACGGTGATGCGCAACCGACTTTTGTGCACGGCGGCGCGGCTCGCGTGTCACCTCTTCAAATCTCTCGTAATTCACGCCCCAGGCGTGGGCGGCAGCCTGCAGCCAGGCGGTCGTGCCGCGCTCACCAAATGGGAATGGCGCCGGGATGCGGGTGGCGCCACGCGCCTCGATCGCCGTAGCGGTTTCACCCAAAAAGGGCTGTGCCAGTAAATATTGGGTGTTCGGCCCAATCGCCGGCAGCGATTTAGAATTGCGCATTGGCAAAAAATCAACCGATTCAATGCCGAGCTGACCGAACAGGCTGCGCATCTGGTCTTCGACCAAATCCGCCATTGCACCGACCACGAGAAGATTGCGCTGGTCGCCAGCGCTTGGCAGCGTCGGCACCAATGCTGCAAGACACGCATCTTCACCTTGCGTAAACGTAGTCTCAATGCCACTGCCCGAATAGTTCAGAACTTGAACGTCGGGCATAAAACGCCCCGCCAACCGCTCTGCGGCGCGAGACAGGTCCAGCTTAATAACCTCGGATGGGCATGAACCGACAAGAAAGAGGAGCTTGATGTCCGGTCGGCGGCTCAACAGCCGTTCGACCTCACGGTCAAGCTCCTCGTTCGCATCAGCAAGCCCAGCCAGGTCGCGGTCGTCAATGATTGCCGTGGCGAACCTCGGCTCCGCGAAGATCATGACGCCCGCGGCTGACTGGATCAGGTGTGCGCAGGTCCTCGAACCTACCACTAAAAAAAATGCGTCCTGGATTTTGCGGTGCAACCAGACGATGCCGGTGAGGCCACAAAACACCTCACGCTGTCCGCGCTCGCGAAGCACGGCATCGGTGCCTTTGCGAAGCTCATCAAGCGGCTGCAATACTTGCGTTGTCATTGCACGGCCCCATTGGCGAGTACCGCCGTCGGCGCACTGGGCTCGGACTGCAACCGAGCCAGACGCAATTTCCAGAGAAACTGACCGGCATTGATGACGTAGGCGGCATAGGCGGCCAAGGCCAGCCACATTTGCCCGACGACGCCAAACCAGGCCTGCCAGACTGCAATCAGATAGAGGGTATGCAGTGCCAGCACCAGCATGCTGAACACGTCCTCCCAGAAAAACGACGGGGCAAACAGGTAGCGGCCAAACACGACCTTCTCCCAGATCGCGCCGGTGACCATGATCGAGTACAGCACCAGCGTTTTGACGATGACCGAGACCGTCGCAATGTGCTCACCAGTACCAGTCGATAAGTAACGCAGTACAAACCAGAGGCTGAATAGAAATACGATGAACTGCAGTGGCGCGAGCACGCCTTGCACCAGCGTCCAGACGGTCGTATCCCGACGACGCCGCTGATCAGGCGTATAGAGAGGTGTTGCGTTGAGCAAATGGGCTTCGCGGTGCGCCATCGTTGTTGTTGCCTCCCCTGTGACCCTGCTGACGAACATTCGGAACAGACACAGGCACAGAGGAGACTGTAAAGTTGCCGTCTCAGAGTGTCAACTTTGTTTTACGTCTCAAAAGATTGACATTTCTATGACTGCAAGCTTTACTGAGTGTGCAAGTTAGACAGTGCTATCATTGCCCCGGGGATATTGGCAGGCTGCCAGCCGCGGGGGCGTATCGAATGAAATCGGGCCACGATGAGCCCGGGTTGAGCCATATTTTTCACCGGCTCCTGGATAGCAGTAAACGCTTACTGGGCAGGAGCAACGAGACTACAGGCGAAGAATTGGCCAGACTCAGCGCATTAATACAGAGCGAGATCGTTCCTCGGCTGACTATGACGTTTGCAAGCACACAGGCCGCAGCGACATCTACCACCGCCGACAATTCGGCAACGGCGGAATACGATGTGTCCGGCTTCGTCGGTACATTATTGTCAAGTACGCCCGACGATGCGCGCGAGTACATTGACGCGCTGCGCGCCTCGAACCATAGCCTGGTCGAGATCTACAGAAACTTGCTCGCACCGGCGGCCGAAGCACTGGGACAAGGCTGGGCCGATGACACGATGACCTTCACCGATGTCACGATCGCGATTACCAAAATCCGTCACCTATTCGTTGCGACCGCGCCGCTGTTCCCGATCCATTCAATTGACGATGTCGCCAGCCCACGTAGCATCCTGTTGACCACCGTGCCGGGTGAACAACACACGTTTGGTCTGTATCTGGCTGTTGAGGTATTTCGTGCCGATCACTGGCAGGTCTGGTCCGGCGTGCCGCATTCCGAAGAAGACCTGATCCGCATCGTCAGCGAACACCCGCAAGACGTTGTTGGACTTTCGATCGGCAGCTCGCGGCGCCTGCCGCAAGTCGCCCGAACGGTGGCACTGGTGCGTGAACATTCGCGTAAGCGCGATGTCATTATTGCCGCAGGGGGCCTGATGACTAGCCAGCAGCCGGATGCCTTGGCGGATCTTGGCATCGATCTGATTGGCGAAGATATCGATACGGTATTGACGCAAGCCAACGAATTGGTTGGGAGGTCGCAATCCACTGCCAGCTAAAGCAGTGAATCCCATTGCGACACACACCACCTTGATCCCCTTCAAGAGTCACCAACATGCGCTGGGCGAGCTGGGTGAAGAATCCGTTGCTGAGATCCTCGGCGCCTCGCAGGACGTCACGCTACTACTGAATCAGGACGGCACGATTATCGACGTCGCCTACGGTGGCGATCGCCCGCTCAATGGGCTCGGTGATGAGTGGCTCGGCAAACCCTGGCGTGACACCGTTACCAGCGAATGCTACGAGAAAATCGAAAAACTGCTCGGCGATGCGGCCAGCGCTAACGGCAAACGTCGCTGGCGCCAGGTTAACCATCCAAATGGACAGCTGGCTGACGTGCCAATCCTGTATTTGGCGGTGCAGCCGCGTGACTCCGAGTTGATCATCGCGGTCGGAAAAGACTTGCGGCCAATCTCTGACATGCAGCAACAATTGATGGACATGCAGCACTCCATCGAAAATGAGTATGTGCGTCTGCAACAGGCTGAAACGCGCTATCGGGTGCTGTTCCAGCACACCGGTGAGGCCATCCTGATCACCGACCCGAGTAGCTCACGCGTGCTTGAGGCCAACCCAGCCGCCGCCACGCTGCTCAATACCAAGCCTGCGAAACTGGTTGGTCGTGCACTCCATCAGCATTTTGCCGAAGACACCCATGCGCTGGTGAATGAAGTTCTGGCGAGTGTGCGTGCAACTGGCAAAGAAGATCGGGTACGGGTTGCGCTGGCCAGCGAAGACCGCGAATTGTGGCTCTCAGCGACACTCTTGCAGCGTGACAATTCGCGGCTTTTGATGCTGCGACTGATCAGTGATGATCAGGCCCGCCAGAACGCGTTGCATGCCGAACATGAACACCGCCTGCTGGCACTGGTTGAACACACATCCGATGGCGTCGTAACGACCGATGAAGGCGGATTGGTCAAAGCCGCCAATGCAGCATTTCTGGAGATGTGTCAGGTTGCGTCGGAGCCGCAAATGCTGGGCCAACCACTGGACACCTGGCTCGGCCGCCCTGGCGTCGACGTGAATGTACTGCGCAAGAACTTGACGCAGCGCGGTCAGGTGCGCCAGTTCCAAACGCTGGTCAATGTCGAGTATGGCGGACCGGTCGATGTCGAGCTGTCGGCGGCCCTTTTGCCGCATGACGCGGGCAATGAATTTGGCTATATCGTGCGGCGTGTATCGCGTGCACAAGAATCACGCCGACAAGTCGCAGATGACGCCCTACCGCAATCCATGGAGCAGATGACCGACCTGGTCGGCCGCGTGCCGCTGAAGGATTTGGTGCGCGAAACCACCGATATTCTGGAGAAACTGTGCATCCAGGCGGCGCTGAAATTGACCGACAATAATCGCGCTTCGGCTGCCGATATGCTCGGCCTGAGCCGTCAGAGTCTTTATGTAAAATTACGCCGGTTCGGTCTTCAGAGCGACGAAGACGAAGAGTAGCCGTCTTTTTCATTAACTGATGACAAACAAAAGTGTCAAGTTAGATTGACGCTGTGTGGTGTGCGCGTTACCGTTCTGGTATGCGGGAATCCAGCGTTGCGGGTATCAGCGACACGCCCTTTTGGGCCTCTGCGCTCGAATTGCTGAAACCAGTCACCTGGTTTCCGCCAATGTGGGCATTTGCCTGCGGCATCATTGCTGCCAATGTCGCCATCGTTGAGCGTCTACCGTTCTTTATCGGTGGCGTCCTGTTGGCCGGACCATTCATCTGCGGCACCAGCCAGGTGGTCAACGATTATTTTGATCGCCATGTGGATGCAATCAACGAACCCCACCGCCCTATCCCATCCGGTCGCATCTCGTCGCGAACGGCACTGATTTTCGCGCTCGTCTGGACCGGACTGTCACTGCTGCTATCCGCCGCACTGGGCATTTGGGTACTGGCCGCAGGCGCGCTGGGACTGGCGCTGGCGTGGGCCTATAGCGCGCCACCATTTCGTCTCAAGCGCAATGGTTGGTTTGGCAACAGCGCCGTCGGTTTGTGCTACGAAGGCCTACCGTGGTTCACCGCCGTCGCGGTCATGACCGCAGCGCTGCCGGACACCCGCAATATCGCAGTGCTCATACTCTACAGCCTGGGCGCACACGGCATCATGACGCTGAATGACTTCAAGTCGATTGATGGCGATCGAGCGATGGGTCTGAAGTCGTTACCCGTGCTACTCGGCGCCGAGCGTGCGGCCAGGTTTGCCTGTCTGGTCATGCTGGCACCACAGGTCGTGGTGGCATTAGTGCTGTGGCAATGGGGCGCACCGATATTCGCCATGGCCGTAGCGGGTGTCAGTCTGGCGCAGTGCTTGCTGATGCCACGCTTGCTCAGCGACCCGCTGCGCTTTGCGCCCTGGTACAACGCAACCGGAATCGTTTTGTATGTCAGTGGCATGATGGTCAGTGCGTTTGCACTGCGGAGTCTGGCAGCATGAATGCCACCACCGGATTGAGCTGGTTTGGCATCGTGCGCCTCGGTGGTGTGCAACTGTGCCTGGGGGCAATGTTCGTACTAATGACCTCTTTGGTGAACCGCGTCATCGCCGTGGAACTGGCTTTGCCGGCCGCATTCGCTGGCGCATTGATGAGCGTGCACTATTCGATGCAGCTATTGCGGCCGCACTTCGGTCACGGCTCAGACAGCGGCGGGGCCCGCACCCCGTGGATCATTGGTGGCATGGCAGCACTGGCGTGTGGCGCAACGCTGGCATCCATTGCGACCACGGTGATGGCCACTCACACCGCACTGGGCATGGCGCTCGCGGTTGCTGCCTTCATGACCGTTGGTTGCGGTGTCGGTGCAGCCGGCACGTCATTACTGGTTCTGGTAGCAGCAAAAGTTTCGGCACCGCGACGTGCGGCTGCCGCCGGCATCACCTTCGGCATGATGATTGTGGGCTTCATCATTTCCACCGCCGTGGTGCAATCGACACTGGAACCGTTCAGTTTTGCGCGCATGCAATGGGTTGTGGGCATTATCTGCGCCTGTGCATTCACACTCAGCGTCGTGTCCGTATTCGGCATTGAACGCCGCAATCCGGATGTGGAACAACACGATACCGGCGAGCGTGACACGCGCTTCTGGCCGGCACTCAAAGAAGTCCTTTCAGAGCCAACAACCCGACTGTTCAGTGCCTTCATTGCGATTTCAATGTTCGGTTATGGTCTGCAGGATCTGGTGCTCGAGCCCTTTGGCGGCGCGATCTTTGGCCTCTCACCGGCCGAATCCACGGGCCTGAGCAAATTACACAATATGGGCATCATGCTGGGCATGATTGTGATGGGCGTGGTCGGTGTGCGCTATGCCGATGCATTGCGCCTCGGCTCGGCTTTTGGCTGCGTCGCATCCGCCGTATCGCTGATGGCACTCGCGATATTGCCAACGTCTATCGGCATCTGGGACATCAACACCAACGTCTTCGCAATCGGCGTTGGCAATGGCCTGTTCTCGGTCGCGGCAATCGGCAACATGATGCGACTGGTCAGCGAAGGCGCAGCCGGCCGTCAGGGTGTCCGGATGGGCGTTTGGGGCAGCGCGCAGGCGATCGCCATGGGTGCCGGCTCAGTCTGTGGCACCATCATTGTCGACATAGTCCGATACGTTGGCGACAACCTCACACTTGCCTATACCAGCGTCTTTTCGATTCAAGCAGGGCTATTTGCAATCGCTGCCTTGCTTGCGCTGCGCATTCGTACGCAACAACCGGCGCCCGCTTCGTTGTTGTCTGTTGCCGGCAAAACCGCCCGGCTGGAGTCTTCTCATGAAACACTATGATGTTGCCGTCATCGGCGGCGGACCAACTGGGGCAACCGCGGCGCATGAGCTGGCACAAGCCGGGCATAGCGTCTTGCTACTCGACAAACGAGGACGCATCAAACCCTGTGGTGGTGCCGTGCCGCCCGTGTTGGTGCGTGAGTTTGATATTCCCGAGCACCTGCTGGAAGCAAAGGTCACCGACGCGCGTATGGTGTCGCCGACCAACGTTGGTGTCGACATGTCGGTCGGTGGCTGGGTCGGCATGGTAGACCGTGGCGAGTTTGATGAGTGGCTACGCGAGCGCGCTCGCAGCGCTGGTGCTGAGCGTGTCAATGGCTCACTAAAACACCTGCAGACGGGCGACGATCATCCGCCGCGCATCACCTACCAGGAAAACGAATCGCGTGATGTTGTGACCGTCAGTGCCCGCTATGTCATCGGTGCCGACGGGGCACGCTCGAACGTAGCGCGCCAGTGCATTCCCAAGGCCGACAAAATTCCGCATGTGTTTGCCTATCACGAGATCATCGAATCGCCGCAAGACGGCGACAATGGATTCGACGGCAAGCGTTGCGATGTTTATTACCAAGGCGATGTGTCACCGGACTTTTATGGCTGGGTCTTTCCGCACGGCAAGAAGACCAGTGTGGGCATGGGCACCGCGGTACAAGGCTACTCGCTACGCAGCGCCACCGAGAGACTGCGACAGCGCGCCGGCCTGACCGGCGCCAAAACCATTCGTACAGAAGGTGCACCGATTCCGCTGCGACCTCTGCGACGCTGGGATAATGGCAAAGACGTCCTCGTGGCCGGCGACGCGGCCGGCGTGGTCGCCCCCGCGTCTGGCGAGGGAATCTACTACGCAATGTTCACCGGTCGCGCAGCCGCCACCGCTGTGCATCAAGCGATTACGACGAACAACCCGAAAGCACTGAAGCTGGCACGCAAGCTTTTCACCAAGGCGCACGGTCGGGTCTTTTTCGTGCTCAGCATCCTGCAGAGGTTTTGGTATTCCAGCGATAAGCGGCGTGAAAAATTCGTCAAGATCTGCCGTGATCCAGACGTGCAGCACCTCACCTGGGAGGCGTACATGAACAAGAAACTCGTGCGCGCCAAACCCGTTGCACACGTGCGCATCTTCTTCAAGGATCTCGCCCACCTGGTTGGACTCGCACCACGGTGAGCTGGCCCGCCGCGCTGCGGCAGCGCTCATTGGCCATCGCACTGGCTATTGCTTTTGCAACGGCAACGATTGGCGGCGCACTGACCGAAATCGGGCCGTGGTATCGCGGGCTTGAGAAACCCTGGTTCCAACCGCCGGACTGGGCATTTGGCCCTGCCTGGACGCTGATCTATCTCCTGACGGCAACTGCCGCACATCTGTCGTGGCAGCATGTCACCCGCACTCGCCGCGCGTGGGTGCTGATATTGTTTCTCGGCAATGCAGCACTCAACGCCGGCTGGAGTCTGACCTTTTTCTGGCTGCAGCGCCCCGACCTCGCCGTCTGGGAATCGTGCGCATTGTGGGCATCGATCCTTGCGCTCATGATCGTGTTCGGCAAAGCTCACCGTGCGGTGATACCACTGCTGATGCCTTATCTGCTCTGGGTCAGCTTCGCGACCTATTTGAATCAGGCAATCGTTGAGTTAAATGCGCCGTTCGTCTGAGCGCGTCGTGCTCGCCTAGTCGTCGTCACCCGCTAGCGCAGCAGCAACCGCCTGAGCGGCCATGACAACAATGGACTCATCAGTCACGACTTCCCCATCGCGGGGCACGTCAGAGAATAAGCCAGCCAGAGCTGCAAGTGGTTGTTGTACGGCAAACGCCTCGGTCTCAGCGAGCATTGCAGCGCGTTGTTGCGCTTCAATCATGAAGCCGTAAGCATCCTGATATTCTCCCGCGTTGACAATTTCGGTGCCGTCGACACCCACCGCATACTCGTCAGCAATCGTCTCCATCAGGTAGCGAATGATGGCCACCTGATCACCACCGACCGTTTCTGATATCGCATCCAGATGTGCTTCAGCCGCTGCCAGCTCGCTGGCGATCGCGTCTGCCGTCTCGCCGCGCTCTAGCGCGGCTGACACGGTCTCAAACAGGCTGGCGTCAAAACCCACCTCATCCAGACCCTCTCGTTCCTCGGCATAGGACTCACTAACCGGGTGCAACAAGTGCGGTGCGGCTGCTTCCGGCTCGCCCGCGCGATACAGCGTGATGCCGGTGTTTACGTGACCGGACATAAATGCCAATCGAAACTCGAGTGGCAGATCGCCGGTATCGTGATGCGCCTGCGCATCCGCTGGCGGCGCATCTGCCTCCGATGCAACCGGCGCGTCGGCAACCGCGTTCTCTACCGCCTCGGGCTCGGATGAGCCGCTGCAACCCACCACCAAAAACAACAGGAACACACTAGTGATTCTGGACGTCATGTTTTTATCCATTATGTGAAAAATGTAATCGGGATTATATCGAATCAGAATAGCAGACAGTCGCTGGCATCAATGCGCCGTCAGGCGACCTCAGCGCGATAGATACCGTTGCAAACACTCAGCAGTCCGTCACCAACGAGCTTGTCGAGAATATCTCGCAGCGACAATTCATACTGATTGGTGTACTTGGCCTGCAGCATCAACGCAATATCCGACTCACAGGCGCCCTCTTCACAGCAGTCGCAAACACACTGGAAAACCGATCGCGCATGGGCCAGTCCGAAATCCAGCTGGCCCTCAATCGACTCCAATGTCATCGCCACTGTCGTGGCAGCGATCAGAACCGATTGAAACTCCCTTTTGGACAACACGACCTGTTGACCGTAACGCATACCCAGACATTGCGCTGCCAGCAATTGCGCTTGAGCACCACACCAGTGAGCGAGCGTCTCGCCATGCGGGTCAATGGCCACCAGCGACGAACTGCGAGATCCGCGAGCGGCGGAAAATCGCACGACGAATCCTTGCGGAGCCGGATTGTCGCGTTGCCAAAGGCGGCTGATCGCCTGTGCGCCCATACTGTACCCTATTGCGAATGATTCTCATTGACCCTAACGGGTATCTTCGCTGGGTGCAAGTGCGTTCATCACAGCTGTTTCCTGCAGATATTCAAGACTGCCAACGGCCCATAGTGCGTACCCCAACAACTCGACCAATTCTTCAGCTGCCAGCTTGGCCACACGGGTGTATTGCTCGTTCAACAACGAGCGCCAGAGCGATTCGGTGCCAATGACACTGGCGATTACAACGACGATGACGATGCCGACAATGATTAATGTCAAACCGACCGACGGCATCGCACGATCAATGCTCGAAACTAATTGACGCCGGTGACGCACCTCATAAGTCAGCAAGACGACGATCAGCAGCGCAACAAAAATCTGCCATGCCTGATCGAACAGGTATCGATCCAGGAACAAATCCAGTTCTCGAATGATCGCCGCAACGGCCAATGCTCCCAGTAAGCGACCCAGTGGCATCTGGCGTACCTGCAACGCATTAGCGCGCAGTGCCGCGCTTAATGCGACCATCAACAGGAAGAGCTGCAGCCACTCCACCACGGAGTACTCGCTGGTGCCCAAGGTCGGCGCAAGCGAACTCGCCACGTTCATGCGCAAGCCTCCGGGCAGATACGCCTGCATCGCCAGCAATCCGCCGAACAGCGCACAGATCAACAGACCATAGGCAATTAGCCTGGCTGCTACGCGCACCGGACCGCCTCCTTAACCGGCAATGCGGCCAGCGCAGCGCGTGCTGCATTCGGCACCTGCGACCAAACCTGCGACTGGGCCTCAAGCCAGACGCGCGCATCCGCTGCGTCTTGCGCCAACCACGCCGCGGTGCTGCCTTCGCGGAAGCTATAACCCCACGCATCCATATCGGCAGCCAGCGCGCGCCAACCGACCTGCGGTATCAGCTGCGCCATGACCAATTGCAACAAACAAACACCACACTCTTCGAGCGGCTCGCCTCCGGCATCTCGATGCAGCCGAGCACGACGCGCATCCGGCATACAGATCGCATGGCAGGCCTCGTGCAGCAGCGAGTGCAATGGGGTGTCACTGCGCGCATGGATGTTGTTGCCACTCAGACCCGCCTCAGGCTCACCCCAATAGGTCGCCGGTATCGCCGCATCATCCGAGTGCAAATGCAAATTCAATCCAGCGACCAGCAAGATCTCCCGCAACACGACGGCGGATTTCGGCAGCGTCAAAATATCCCCAACGCGATGCATGCTGACTCAGCCTTGTGCGGCAATCCGGCGCAAGATGCTGTCAACCAGATCGGCAACGATCAACGCGCGCAAGCTCTCTTCCTCAGCCTTTTTGCCGAGCACTTCCAGCTCGCTCCATTGGTAGTCACGCGTCAGTGTCAGCGGTGGCGCCACAATCTGCTCACTACCGTCCTTGGTATAGGTAAATGCGACGGTGTAAAACACCTCGAATTCGCGCGGGATGTTGCGCGCCGATACCGATAGCACGCGTTGCCCTGTCTCGACAGCCAGCAAGCGAATACGCTTGCCGGAGCGTCGATCAACCGTCACACCTCGATTGAGTAACTCGCGCTCCAGTGCCACATAAATAGCGCTACGCGTGTCGTCTGCGTCGATCGCGACGCGATCAAAGTCAGACGGCAAGCTCACCGGCTGCGCCAGACGAAAGCCACACCCACTGACACAGATCACCGCCACCACGGTGATATACCGCATCCAGATCGTGCGGCCCTCAGACAACGATGTTGACCAGTTTGCCGGGCACGACAATCACGCGTCGGACGTCTTTATCTGCAATGAACTGCTGCACGTTCGCGTCTCCCATCGCCGTGGATTCGATCAGCGCCTTATCCGCATCAGCCGGCACTGTCACACGCGCCCGCAGCTTGCCATTGACCTGCACCACAAACTGCAACTCATCACGCACCAGCGCAGCCTTGTCCACCTCGGGCCAGCGTTGATCCACCACAGCACCGGCATGGCCCAGCTCGTGCCACAACACATGCGACACATGCGGCACGATCGGCTGCAGCATCAACACGATCGCATCCAGTGCTTCTTGACGGATTGCCTGATCCGCATCGGAGGTCACCTCAAACGCGGAGATCGCATTCAAAAGCTCCATCACGCCTGCAATGGCGGTATTGAACGTGTAGCGTCGACCAATGTCGTCAGACACCTTGGCAATGATCTCGTGCGTCTTGCGGCGCAGATCTTTTTGTACCGCCGTAGCGACCACCGGAGCTGCGCTGCTCACGCCACGCTCGACATGCTCGGCAACAGCGCGCCACAATCTGCGCAGGAACCGAAAACCACCGGCAACGCCTTCGTCGGACCACTCCAGCGCCTGTTCCGGTGGCGCGGTAAACATCATAAACAGACGCACTGTGTCGGCACCGTATTCATCGATCAGTGCCTGCGGATCGACCGTGTTGCCCTCGGACTTGGACATCTTGCGCCCTTCATTGAGCACCATGCCTTGGGTCAGCAAATTGGTGAACGGCTCATCGGCATCGGTCAGGCCTTCGTCACGCATCAGTTTTTGGAAAAACCGTGCATACAACAGGTGCAGGATCGCATGCTCGATGCCACCGATGTACTGATCGACCGGTAACCAGTATTTGGCGCGCTCATCCAACATCGCGTCATCGCAGTCATGACTGGCGTAGCGTGCGAAATACCACGACGACTCGAAAAATGTATCGAAGGTATCCGTCTCTCGCTTTGCCGGCTTGCCGCAAGCCGGACAGGTGCAATTGACCCACTCGGGCATATCCTTCAGCGGCGAGCCGGTGCCGCTGACGACGACGTCCTCGGGCAGCACCACAGGCAGGTCACTCTCGGGCACTGGCACCGCACCGCACTCTTCGCAGTAGATGATCGGTATCGGTGTACCCCAATATCGCTGCCGCGAGACTCCCCAGTCACGCAGACGATAATTCACCCGACGCGTGGCGCGACCATCGGCTTGCAGTGCATCGGCGATCGCGTCGAATGCTGCGTTGAAATCCAGTCCGTCAAAGCGCCCGGAGTTGATCGTCAGGCTCGCCTTGCTGAGATACGGCGTCTCCTGGATATCGACCTCCTCATCAGGCAAACAGTCGATCACCTGATGAATCGGCAACCGGTATTTTTTTGCAAATTCATGGTCGCGCGCATCGTGCGCTGGGACAGCCATGACCGCACCGGTGCCGTACGACATCAACACGAAGTTGGCGACCCATAACGGCACCGCCTCACCGGTCAGAGGGTGAATCACGTCGATCCCGAGCGGCATGCCTTTTTTCTCAGCGGTCTCGATGGCCGCTTCGGCCGAGGCCATTTGCTTACACTCGCCAAGGAACGCAGCCAGCTCAGGATGATTCTCTGCTGCCTTTTCAGCCAATGGATGTTCTGCGGCGACCGCCATATAGGTGACACCGAACAAGGTGTCCGGACGTGTTGTGAAGACGCGCAGCTTGCCATCGTGCTCCGGCAGCAAGTCGCCATAGTCGCCCTCGACATCAAAGTCGATCTCGATGCCCTCAGAGCGACCAATCCAGTTGCGCTGCATCGTCTTGACCGACTCGGGCCAGCCGGGCATGTCATCCAGCGAGCTAAGCAACTCATCGGCGTACGCGGTGATACGCATAAACCACTGCGGAATCTCGCGCCGTTCAACCAGTGCACCTGAACGCCAGCCGCGCCCATCGATGACCTGCTCAGTGGCCAACACCGTATTGTCGACCGGGTCCCAGTTCACCACCGAATTCTTGCGATAGACCAGGTCTTTCTCAAACAGCTTCGTGAAAAACCACTGCTCCCACCGGTAATACTCCGGCCTGCAAGTCGTGACCTCACGGCGCCAGTCATAGCCCAGCCCCAGAAGTTTCATCTGACCGCGCATATGCTCGATATTGCTATAGGTCCATTGCGCTGGCGGCACGCCATGCTTAATCGCGGCGTTCTCGGCAGGCATGCCAAACGCATCCCAGCCCATCGGCTGCAACACGTGTTTGCCCAACATGCGCTGATAACGCGCAACCGCGTCGGAAATGGTGAGCACTCGGGCATGACCCATGTGTAACCAACCCGACGGATACGGGAACATCGTCAAGCAGTAATAGGGCGTTTTATCGGCTTCTTCATCGACCTCGAAGGTGCCATTTTCGTCCCACCAGGCCTGCACCTGCGGCTCGATATCTGCAGGATGATATTGCGTTTTCATGGCGGAAGGATACCCGCCCAAACCGTTCAGCAACACAGCTGTGAAATCTTTATTTGCATTTTAAATGATAATCATTATCATTCCGAATTGACGGGAGTGAATCCTGTCTGGAGGTTTCTCTGCCCGACCCGGAATAACCGGTTTGGTCTATGCACAATTTGTCGATATGTGATCGATCAGTTCCACCGACTATACGGGCGATGCCCCTTGCCCTGGTTCTGGTTTTAGTTCGCGCCGCAGCTTCTTTGTTGTTGTCCCGCTGCGACGCTTAACTGGAGTTGACGATCGAGCACTGACAGATTGTTGGCCCAACCGGCCGGGCGGGCAGATTTTCCTTCACTCCCCCCCGGTGCGGCGCGCCAACCGGCGCGCCCGCATTAACCAGGCAGCGATTAACAGTATGGAGAGCACCAATACCGGTAGGTTACCGGTACGGGTATATGGCGTATGGCCACGGCGACGCTCGATAACGCCATCGAGAATCGCCGGTTCGAAACTTGGCGCCGCTGCGCGTATCTGGCCTCGGTCGTCGATCAAGCCGGAAATGCCTGTGTTAGTCGCGCGCACCTGCCAGCGCTGCGACTCCAACGATCGGGTGCGAGCAATCTGCAAGTGCTGATGCGGCGCGATCGAATCGCCGAACCAGGCATCATTGCTCACGTTGACGATGTACTGGGCATCCGGAAAGAACGTCAACTGCTCGCTGGCGTAGGCATCCTCATAACAAATACTGCTCGCAATCGGCACACCGGCGACTTGAATCGGAACCGGCGATGCCGGACCTGCCTGAAGATCCGAGAACGGCAGATTCTTGGCGCGTAACCAGGTGCGCACGAATGCCGGTACCGGAAAAAACTCCCCATACGGCACCAGATGGCGCTTGGCATACCACTGACGCTCAACGCCGCCCAAGGCCAACAAGGCATTGGACACCTGACCGGATTCATTGCGCTTCAAAATCCCCAACAGCACATGGCTGTTTCGCTCGCGTGCGTACTCGGCTGCGCTCGCCAGATAACCCTCGACTCGATCCGCCACTGTCGGTAAGGCCACTTCGGGCATCACCAACACATTGTCGCCAGCTCTATTGCCAATGAACTGTCCGTACCAGGCCAACGTCTTCTCAAACTGATCCGCATTCCACTTCAGCGACTGATCCAAACCGAGCTGGCCAATGCTGACACGCACATCGCCAGCAACATCACTCACCCAGCGGATCCCGGATAGCTCGACGCCCACCGCACCGAGTGAGACCAGCGCAATACCGGCCAGAATTTTGCCGCGCGCCGCACCCAGCACCAGCAACACGAGCAGGCAGGCGAAAATCACAACCACCAGCGATCCCAGATAGACACCCCCTAACGGCAGCCAGCCGTGGATTGGCGCGTCGGTGAGCGTATAACCGAGATTCAGCCAGGGGAAGCCACTCAGAATCCAGCCACGCGCCCACTCCAGCAGGACATATACCGGCGCAAATAAACCCAATGCGATGCCAAGCCGGCCTTGCGCCGCGCGCCAAACCAACGCAGCAGTGCCCCCAAAATACAGCGCCATGATCGCAACCATGCCGAGAATCAGGAATAGCGTCAGCGGCAAAGGCGCTTTGCCAATGCCCGAGATGGAATGGTAGAGCCAATAGGTGCCGGTCAGGAATGCCGCCGCACCGAACGCAAAGCCGATCCAGAACACGCTGCGCTGTGCAGAGATGAACAACACGAACCAGGCGGCCAGCAAAATTGGCGCAAGCCACCAGAAGCCAAATGGCGAAAATGCCAGTGGCAACGCCGCGCCCAAAAGGGACGCCAACAGCATCCGCTGTGTGTCAGAGATCGCCATGCGCCCGAAGGATACGCGAGTTCGACTTAAGCCGCGTCGTCTTCCTCGACGCCGACCTGGGTGACCGTCAGCATATCGATGCGACGCCGATCGGCTCGTGTCACAACAAACCGGAAGCCACCGTGATCGACCACTTCACCGCGACGCGGCATCCGCCCCAGCTCGGCCATGACCAGCCCGCCGACGGTGTCGTATTGATCATCTTCCAACGCGCTACCAAAGTGCTCATTAAAGTCATCGATACGGGTCAACGCACGAACCGCAAAACTAGTGATGCCATCGCGCTCTCCCTCTTCGCTGATCCAGGCCATTTCCTCTTGATCATGCTCATCATCGATCTCACCGACGATTTCCTCTAGCACATCTTCGATGGTCAATAGACCCGACACGCCACCGTATTCGTCGATCACAATCGCCATGTGATTGTGACTGGCACGAAATTCTTTCAGTAGCGTATTCAGTCGCTTTGATTCAGGGATGAACACAGCCGGACGAATCCATGGACTAATGTCCAACGGCTCGTCCATCGGCTGGCCGAAACAATTGAGCAGGTCCTTGGCCAACAGAATGCCGATAATCTCTTCGCGCTCGCCATTGTGCATCGGGAAGCGACTGTGGCCGGATTCGATGATCTCCTTGAGCATCTCACCGAACGGTACGCCTTCTTCCAACACGACCATTTGTGATCGCGGCACCATGACTTCTCGGACCTGGGTTTCGGCAACCTCCAGAACGCCCGCCAACATCGAGCGCTCCTCTTCATCGAAGATCTCTTGCTCACCCGCCTCATCGATCAGGTCGATGATCTCTTCACGGGTTTTGGGCTCACCCTTGGCGGCGGACAGCAAACGCTGCCACAGCCCGTTGGACGAGCCCTCTCTACTCGGTGGTTTGTCTTCGCTCATGTGAATGTAAGCTCAACGCGTCCGGACTTAATATCAAAACCTGCGCCGTTTTTAGTGACTCACGTAGGGATTTTGATAGCCAAGCCGTTGC
>JBCCZN010000044.1:0-17187 GCA_039187375.1 Pseudomonadota bacterium | reverse complement strand
TGTTCCGCGAAAGCGGTAGTCTTGAGGTGACCTTCACACTAACCGATACCGCCAATACCCTCGTCGTGTCCTACACCGGCGTTCTACCGGATTTGTTTCGTGAAGGTCAGGGCATTATCGCCAATGGCAGAATGCGCCTGGACGGTGTATTTGTTGCCGAAGAGGTACTGGCCAAGCACGATGAAAACTACATGCCGCCTGAGGTCGCCGACTCTTTGGAGCGTCAGGGCTACAGCGCGGAGGGCGGTTGACGCATGCTGCCGGAGTTGGGGCAGATCGCGTTAATCGTCGCCTTGTTGGTGGCGACGGTGCAGGGTGTCATGCCGTTGGTCGGTGCCCATCGCAATGATGTGGTCTGGATGCGGGTTGCCAGACCCGCGGCTGTGGCGCAATTCGGGTTCGTCCTGATTGCGTTCGCAATCCTCACCAGCGCGTTCATCAACAACGACTTCTCGCTATTATATGTGGCGAATAACTCAAACAGCGCACTACCGTTGATGTTCCGTTTCGCTGCAGTGTGGGGTGCGCACGAGGGCTCCATGTTGCTATGGAGTTTGATCCTGGCGGGCTGGACCATTGCGGTGGCGCTGGGTTCCAGATCATTGCCAGAGCCGGTCGCCGCGCGGGTTTTGGGTGTATTGGGTATTCTCAGCGTCGGTACGCTGCTGTTCATTTTGCTGACCTCCAATCCGTTCGTGCGATTGCAGCCAGCAGCGCTGGATGGGGCGGATCTGAACCCTCTGCTACAGGATCCGGCGCTCGTGATTCATCCGCCGATGTTATACGTCGGCTATGTCGGCTTGTCGGTCGCGTTTGCCTTTGCGATTGCGGCCATGCTGTCGGGCCGGCTTGATCGGCAGTGGGCGCGTTGGACGCGACCATGGACGACAGCAGCCTGGGTTTTTCTGACGCTGGGTATCGCGCTGGGCAGTTGGTGGGCCTATTACGAATTGGGCTGGGGTGGTTGGTGGTTTTGGGACCCGGTTGAGAACGCCTCGTTCATGCCATGGCTGGCCGCGACGGCACTGTTTCATTCGTTGGCGGTGACCGAGGTGCGCGGCCTGTTTAAAAGCTGGACGCTGCTGCTCGCAATCATGGCGTTTTCATTGAGCTTGCTCGGCACATTTCTGGTTCGTTCGGGCATCCTGGTATCGGTGCACGCATTCGCCAGTGACCCGGCACGCGGCTATTTCATCCTCGCATTCTTGCTCGTTGTGATCGGCGTTGCATTGGCCTTGTACGCGTGGCGCGCGCCCTCGCTGGATACCGACGCAGGTTTTGCAGCCGATTCGCGCGAGACCTTCTTGCTGTTAAACAATGTTCTGCTGGTCATCGCAGCGAGTTTGATTCTGATTGGCACTTTGTATCCACTTTTTATTGAAGCACTGGGGCTTGGCAAAGTGTCGGTCGGCAGTGATGTGTTTGAGCTGGTCTTCATTATTCCAATGCTGCCGTTGGCGTTTCTGATCGGCGTCGGTATGCATGCCAGTTGGCGCACCGGCAATTTAAAAGCAGTGTTGCGTCGCTATGGGTGGGTCATAGCGATCGCGGCATTGATTGGCGTGATCGGCCCGTTGTTGGTCTATCGCAGTAACAACGTGTTGAGTGCGCTCGGCATTACTGCCGGGGTGTGGATCATGCTTTCAACGCTAGTCGGGCCGTTGGGGCTGACGGGCAAACGCCCGAAATTATCAGCTGGCGCATTGGGTATGCATCTGGCGCATTTCGGCGTTGGTTTGTTTACGATTGGCGCGACCGTTGTGTCGACGTATGGCATAGAAGCTGATCGGTCCTTACGAGCCGATATCCCGGTCGAGGTGGCCGGTTTGACGTTCACTCTGACATCGCTGGGCGAGGGGGAAGGCCCGAACTATCGCTATTTGCGTGGCATCGTCGAGGTAGCGAACGGCGAGCGGGTGATCGCAACATTGGCCCCAGAAAAGCGTCGCTATCTGCGCCAGGAGAGTCTGATGACAGAAGCGGGCATTGATGCGCGCCTGTCGCGCGATGTGTTCGTTGCGCTGGGCGAGTCACTTGGAGACGGTGCCTGGTCGGTGCGATTGCAATACAAACCTCTGATTCGTTTGATTTGGCTGGGTTGTTTATTGATGGCGGCTGGTGGATTGGTGGCTATGACGGATCGGCGCTATCGCATGGCCAGTGCCACGATGCCAGGCACGATCGCAACCAAACCGCAAGGTGCGTCGACCTAGAATGCGGTATTTCATTCCCATCGCAGTGCTGGCGGCATTGGCGGTTTTTTTTGTCGTAGGTCTG
Organism: Pseudomonadota bacterium; assembly: GCA_039187375.1. GTDB lineage: Bacteria > Pseudomonadota > Gammaproteobacteria > Steroidobacterales > Woeseiaceae > CALBPI01. The sequence continues at coordinate 14,910 of JBCCZN010000044.1, read as the reverse complement.
AACAATGACCCAACGCGTATACCGTCGCCGTTGTTGGCGCGTCCGCTGCCGGCGTTCGAGCTGAACAGCCTGGATCAGCCACCCCGGATCGTCACCGAAACAGTTTTTGACGGTGCGCCACGATTGCTCAATGTTTGGGGCAGTTGGTGTTTCAATTGTCGGGTCGAGCATGATTTTTTGTTGTCACTGAGTCGCAACGGTGTCATCGATGTTGTCGGTTTGAACTGGAATGACGAGCGGGTCGCAGCACAGCAATGGCTGCAGGAGTTGGGTGATCCGTATCTGGTCAGTGCTTTCGACGGTGAAGGTCGGGTAGCGATTGATCTGGGAGTTTACGGTGCACCTGAGACGTTTTTGATCGATGGGGACGGCACGGTTGTGTACAAGCACATCGGTCCATTGAATGCAGACATCTGGCAGCGAGATTTTGTACCGAGGCTGGCGATGATTCGCGATCGTAAGGCAACGACACCATGATGCGTGTGACGGGCCTACTGGTGCTGGTTGTGGTTGGGTTGGCATCTGTCACAGCCAATGCCATTGACCCCGATCGCGTCTTCGACGATCCGGCGCAGCAGGCACGCTACCAGAGACTAATCAGCGAAATTCGCTGTCTGACCTGTCAGAACCAGAGCATCAAGGATTCCAACGCGCCGTTGGCTGTCGATTTACGTGAGGTCGTTCGCGATATGATTGCGGCGGGCCGAACGGATCGCGACATCTATGCATTCATGCAGCAACGTTATGGAGATTTCGCGCTGTATAAGCCACCGTTTAGTGCCAAGTCGGCTTTGCTATGGCTGTCACCGTTGGTACTGATGCTGATTGGGGCCGGCGTCTTTTTTACCATTGTACGACGGCGCAGTGGTATGCGGTTGGACGTGGATGGCGATTAATGTCGGTTGAATTCTGGCTTGCCGCAGCGGTGCTGATTGCTGGTGGGGTGGCGTTGTTGATTTGGCCACTGGTGCGCGCAGGCCAGCGTCTGACAGCGACGGTGGTTGCGGCGACCATCGCGATTGGCACGGTGGTGTTCTACCCGGTTGTCAGCAACTACCAGCCACGCACCGCCGCATTTGTAGCTTTGTCGCAAGCGAACACCGAATCAGCGGTGCGCGCGGCAGCTGATACACTACTGGATGAGTTGATGGCGCAGCCAGCCAACATTGCCGGGTGGCGATTGCTAGGCAAACGGCGGCTGGAGTTGGCGCAATACGATGCAGCTGAATTTGCACTGCGACAGGCGCTGAATCAAACCCGTGTTGCGGATCCCGAGTTAATGGTGATGTTGGGTGAATCACTGTCTTATGGCGATGTGAATCGGCTGACAAATGAGGCGATCACGCTGTTTGTCAATGCGTATGAAATGGCGCCTGATATCCCAAAGGCAATGTGGTACGGCGGCCTGGCGTTTGCGGCGCGCGGTGAGCATGCCAAGGCAGCGGATGCCTGGGAGCGCCTGTTAGCGCAAGGGGCGCCGCCCAATATTGCAGCGATTCTTCGCGAGCGTATTTTTGCACTCAGAGCCATGGCCAATCCGGCGGTCGAGGACGCTGATTCGGCCAGGCTCGTGGTTCAGGTGTCATTGGACGAGACGCTACCGCGAGAATGGCCGGCATCTGCCAAAGTGTTTGTGTCGGTGCGCGATCCGGACAGACCAGGCCCACCGTTGGCGGCGGTGCAGCGTGCGCCTGAAACGCTGCCATTCAGTGTCGAACTGACCGATGCGGATGCGATGATACCGGGTCGCACACTCTCGTCTGCATCAACCTGGCGGGTGACCGCACGACTGTCGATGAACGGTGTGGCGACCGGCGGTGAGGGCGATTACCTTGGCAGTGTCGAGCTGTCGACCTTGCCGGAGTCTGCGGTTAATGTCGTGCTGTCGGGCGCATCGCAGAGGAAATGAAGCATGGCGGATGAACAACACGAACAGCGCGGCGGCAGCCACTGCTTTGCTTGTAGTCCGACCAATCCGATTGGTTTGCAAATACCCTTTGAGATCGTTGGTGATCGCTGTATCGGCCGATTCACGCCAGGACCGCATCACGTCGGCTTTGACAATGTCGTCCACGGTGGATTGGTGTTCACCGCGCTCGATGATGTCATGGCAAATCTTTTGTACTTGAACGGTGAATCGGGGATGACTGCTCGTGCACAGGTGCGTTATCGCCAGCCAGCCAGAATCGGTGAGACGATGTTACTCAGCGGGCAGATTACGGCCAGACGTGGCCGCCGTGTGCAATTAGAGGCAACCGCGCGTCGTGAACTGGACGACAGCGTGATCTGCGAAGCAGAGGGGACCTTCTTGCTGGACACGAGCAAGCGCGACTAACTGGGCAGTCGCCCGCCTGAATCCGTATACTCTGCGGACGTTTATTCCGAAGGACTCACGATGTCATTACCACCCGTGCTGCAAGGGCAGCTCTCCATTCCGGTTGTTGCGGCGCCAATGTTTATTGTCTCCGGACCGGCGCTGGTCATTGAGCAATGCAAGGCGGGTATCGTCGGCTCATTTCCAGCACTAAATGCACGGCCGCAGGAGCTGCTCGATGACTGGTTGACGGAAATTTCAGAAACGCTGGACAGTGAGCGCGCCAAACATCCTGAGCGCAAGATTGCCCCGTATGCGGTGAATCAGATCTGCCATGCGAGCAATGATCGACTGATCGCTGACATGCAGACCTGCGTCAAACACAAGGTGCCGATCATCATCACGAGCCTGCGTCCACCGCAGGAAATTGTCGATGCGGCTCACAGCTATGGCGGTGTGGTATTTCATGATGTGATCAACTTGCGCCACGCCCGCAAGGCGATCAGCGAAGGTGTCGATGGCATCATCGCCGTGTGCGCTGGCGCCGGTGGTCACGCTGGCACGCTGAGCCCGTTTGCACTGGTTAAGGAGATCCGTGCTGAGTTTGACGGGACCATTTTGTTATCGGGTGCGATGGCCAATGGTCAGGATGCGCTGGCGGCACAGGCCATGGGGGCAGATTTGGCGTACATCGGTTCGCGCTTTATTGCAACGACCGAGGCGAATGCCGATCCCGGTTACAAAGAGATGCTGGTGGAGACGGCGGCGGCGGATATTGTCTACAGCTCATTGTTCACCGGCGTACACGGCAACTATCTAAAGCCGAGTATCTCCAATGCCGGCATGGATCCAGATAATTTGCCAGAAGCAGATAAATCGACGATGAACTTCGGTAGTGGCGGTAACACCAAGAGCAAAGCCTGGCGCGACATTTGGGGAGCAGGTCAGGGTGTTGGCAGTGTGCACGACATTGTCCCGGTTGCCGAGTTGGTCGGTCGCATGAAGGAAGAATACGAGTCGGTTAAGTCTCGGCTATTGGCTGCAGGCTGATTCGTACTGGCCCGTTATCATGGCGGTAATCTGGGTCGCGGCCGGTGGCGCAGCGGGTGCGGTGTGTCGTTATGCGGTGATGCTGTTGACGCCACGATTGCCGATCGCGACCTTAATCGTAAACGTGGCGGGATCCTTGTTACTTGGTTTTGTTTGGCATTATTGCGCGACGCGCTGGCCAGGCTGGTGGCAAGCCAGTGGTGCGCTGTTGATCGGCACCGGATTCTGCGGCGCTTTCACGACGATGTCGGCGCTGGCGCTGGAGACTCGCCACCTACTCGACGCGGGCGCAACCGGTCTGGCTATGGTGTTTTCGCTGGGCAGTCTGGTGCTGTCGGTCGCTGCACTCTACGCCGGTATTGTGATGGCTCGAGCGCTTCTTTAGTGCGCTACAACGTATCGGCCGCTTGCAGTAGTCGTTGCCAGATCGTGTCCAGCCAGTCGTCATGCTCGGCCTTCATCAGGCAGCTTCGCAAGCAGGCAACCGGCTTGTCATGTGAGCGCCAATGCGCGTGTGAGTCCGGCAATTGCGATGGTTCAAGCTGGATCAAGGCGAGGTGCAAATCCCGCTGCGCGGCGGCGTCAAAAAGCCGATGTGCTCGATCGCTGGCATCCTGCGGCGTGGCAGCGTTGACCAACCACATCACAATGTCCAACTCAGGCGGCATGATCGGCGTAAACAGGTCACTCGCCGCCAGGTAATCGTTCAGCCGCCGTGCCGCATTGATGCTCGACTCCAGTGCCTCAGCAAACTTGCCGGCAGGCGTGAGAGGTAGCGCTTTTTGGGTTGTCCATAATGCGACAGCAGCAGCACCGGCGCGCGAACATTCCAGGCTGATTTCGCCCAAATGAAGCTCATCGGATGAAAAATAAGTGTAGGGCGAGTCGTGCAGGTAATGCTTGCCGACCTCGGGATCACTGAACACAACACAGCCGCAACCGTATGGCTGCAGGCCATGTTTGTGCGGGTCAATAGCAACGCTGTGTGCATTGGCAATGGCGCGATAGGCGGCGCTGGCGTTGTCCCCAAGTGTATTGGCCAAACGAAAATAACCGCCGTAAGCGGCATCGACATGCACACGAAAGTTATATCGCTTGCCCATTGCGGTAATCTCGTGAACCGGATCCACAGCGCCTGCGCTGGTGGTGCCTGCGGTGGCGACAACCGTTCCTAATTGGGTGGAACTGGCCAGCGATTCGAGAGCTTCAAGATCCATACGTCCGTTTTGTTTGCATTCAATGCCGTGATACTCAATGTTGAGCACCTTGGATAAACGAGAATGGGTATAGTGAGCACTGTTGGATCCGGCAATCGGCAGACCAGGGTGCGTCTCGCGTGCAATCCAAAGTGCTTCGAGATTAGCCAATGTGCCGCTGCTGGTCAGATGCCCCAAATACTGTGAGAACCCGAACATTGAAGCAATCTCGGCGACTGCTTCTTTCTCCATTTCTGAGCTGGCTCGTCCACCGTCTAGTGCGTGGTTATTTGGATTCACCCACATCGCCATTTGATATGCGGCCCGCGCGACCGGGTGCGGCGGTTTGAGCATTTGGCCTGCATAGAGCGGATGTGCGTACGGATAGTTGTCGTGCATACGTTGCGCGGCATCCTGTATTGCTGCTTTGTCCGTGTCAGCCACGGACGGTGCGTTCGACGCCGGAAGATGACCGAATCCCGTCGACAACGTTTCGACAGCCTGTTGCAGGAGTTCGATATCCCGCGACTCAAATAACGAAAAACTCATGCTCGCAATGCTCTCACAGAGCTGCGTGCCGTCACAGTGCGGCTCAGCTATGATCGGCATATGGACTTGATCAGTTTGGCAGTACCGTTTTTTCTCGGCTTGATCGCATTGGAGTGGTGGTGGGACGCCCGTCAGGATCGTCGCTACATTCTGCTGAGCGATGCGCTGTCGAGTTTGAGTGCAGGGGCATTCAGTACGACGACTGGCGTGTTCACCAAGTTGATCGGCATCGGTGTCTATGCGTGGGTGCTCGAGCATCTGGCACTGTGGCAAATGCCGATCGAGTGGTTCAATGCATCACCACTAGGGCTGCTGGCGTGGCTGGGTGCGCTATTGGTGTGGGATTTTTTCTACTATTGGAAGCATCGTCTTGGCCATGAGGTCACGCTGTTCTGGGCAGCGCACAGCGTTCATCACCAGAGCGAAGAATACAATCTCACAACGGCGTTGCGTCAGACCAGCACAGACTTCCTGATCGGCTGGGTCGTGTATATACCGATGTTTTTGCTGGGTGTGCCGATTGCCGTGTTTGCGACCGTCTCAGCAATTGATTTGATTTACCAGTTCTGGGTGCACACCCGTTACGTTGATCGGCTTGGTTGGATAGACCGTGTGTTTGTAACCCCATCCAATCATCGCGTTCACCATGCGCAAAACGAAGCTTACATGGATAAAAACTACGGCGGCATTCTGGTGATTTGGGATCGGTTGTTCGGTACGTTTGAGCCGGAGGCCGATGACAATCCACCGATTTTCGGAGTGCGTAAACCGCTCAACAGTTTCGGTCCGGTTGCGGCCAATCTCCAGGTGTACCGTTATGTGCTGGAGGATATTCGCAACATGAGTCGCTGGCAGGACAAGCTGCGAGTTTGGTTTAAACCGCCGGGCTGGCGACCAGCAGAGTTAGGTCCTGGGACACGGATGGATGATGCGGCGCTCGTTGAATTTCAGAAGTACACCGGCGCTTCACTGGATCTGCTGCGGCACTACGTTGTGATGCAGTTTGCCGTCGGCGTCCTGATGACACTGATCACCGGGGCTTTGGCGGCAAGCGGAGCAGGGATCTCTGTTTTGTTGATCGGCGCCTGTTTATGGTGGCTGCTGATTAACGTCGGTGCGTTTTGCGATGGCCGCGCCTGGGCATTGCCAAGTGAATTGTTGCGTTTGCTGGTGTTACCACTGACGGCGATGCTGACCACACGCATAACCGGATTGGATTTGCCGGCATGGCTCGTCACGCTAACGCTTTGCTGGAGTGTGCTCAGCGGTGCGGTACTGTTTCGTTCACGTCACAGGTTGACGGCGGCCTGATCCTGCGTTGAGGTGGGTAACCACTTGTTCAGTAATTCGCGCAATTGATCCAGCGTAAAGGGCTTGCTAACAAAGTCATCCATGCCACTGGCAAGGCACTTCTCCGCATCGCCTTCCAGCGCATTGGCCGTCAACGCCACGATGGTCATTCTATTCGAGGCGTCCTCTTTTTCCCGATCGCGAATCCAGGCGGTTGCAGTAAAGCCATCCATAACTGGCATTTGGCAATCCATTAGCACGAGCGCGTATTGAAACTCGCGTAGTTTGGCCAGCGCCACCTGCCCATTTTCTGCAACGTCATAAGGGTACCCAAGTCGCTCAAGCATCGCACCGGCAACACGCTGATTGACCGTGTTGTCTTCCACGACGAGAATTCGATGATTGGCAGCCAATGTTGTGACCGCGACATTCTGCGTTGTCGTTCTATCTGCGATGACGTTGTGTTCAGCGGTTGAAAGATAGTCGCCCAGATTTTTCAAATTCTGGCAGAGTGAATCACGCAACACCGGTTTTTCCAGCACATGAGTGAAACCGATTTGGCGCAGCACCTTCCTGTCGGCGCCTCGCCGTTGCGACAAGACGGCCAGATTGGGGAAGTACTGCTCCGAGCCTACGAAGCGCTGCAGAGCATGCCGGAACTCGGCCAGTTGCCCGACATCATCCCGGTCATCAGCCAGCACAATGTTGTACGCATCACTTTTGTTATGTGACTGGTTGGTGACGGAGTTCGCTGCGTGCTTCAAGTCTTCCTCGACCTCGACGATCGCGCCTGCATGCCGCAGGCAGCGGATGGCGACGCCAAGGTTGGCATCCGACTGACCGATTGCCAGGACGCGCGTGCCGGGCAGTCGGAATGGTAATTCACTGTTTTCGGGTGTCGCTGCACGTGGTAGCGTGAGTGCAAAACTAAACACCGAGCCTTGGCCGGGTTCACTCGTGACGGTCAATGCGCCACCCATGAGTTCCACCAGTTGACGACTGATTGACAGTCCTAGGCCGGTTCCCCCAAATTGACGTGTTGTGGAGCCATCTTCCTGAATAAAGGAATCGAAGATGTCTTGTTGCTTGTCCTTGGCAATGCCGACACCGGTGTCGATTACTTCAAACCGGTAGTGACGCTGCTCATCGGTCACGACTGAGGCATCGAAGTGTGTCAAGCGAATGGTCACTAGACCGTTTTCGGTGAACTTGATGGCGTTGCCGGTCAGGTTCACCAGGATTTGCCTTAACCGACCCGCATCACCAACGACCCAGCTTTCGTCAGCGGGGTCGATATCTAGAATAAATCCGAGCGACTTTGCGTGTGCATTGGGAGCCAGCAATTGCGCCACGCCTTCGAGGATGTCGCGCAGCTGAAAGGGCTCATTGCATAACAGCATTTTGCCCGCTTCAATTTTGGAGAAATCGAGGATGTCATTGATGATCGAGAGCAGGGATTCGCCCGATTGACGGATCGTACTAGCGTACTGTCGTTGAGCGACGGACAATTCGCCGCCAAGCAGCAATTCGGTCATCCCCAGCACGCCGTTCATTGGCGTTCGAATCTCATGACTCATTCGGGCAAGAAATTCACTCTTGGTCTGGTTGGCGGTCTCGGCCCGTTCCTTCTCCTGATACAGTTGATTGGTACGCTCTGAAACACGTCGCTCCAGAGCTTCCCGTGCGCCGATTGTCTCCTGTCGATAGTGTTGCAGACTATCAACCATCGTGTTGAATCCGCTGACCATCTGTTGCAACTCGCGGTTATCAATCGACGAAATTTTGTGCGAAAAATTACCGTCTTTGACGTGGGCGAAGCCGTCGATAACTTCCCGTAGTGGTGTGAGCAAGCGTCCGACCAGCCAGTACACCAACACGCAGGTCAGAGCAACAATCGTGACAGCCGCCACCACGCTAAACGCGATGATCTTGCCGAATCGCTGTTGGTAGGAACGAATGTTGATGATCGTCTCTACTGTGCCGATCTGGCGTGTTGTCGCTGCCGTATTGGCGCCGTCGAGAAAAGGGTCGGCGGTTACGCTCGTCATGATCGGCGTGCGCATGGCATACAGATACGTTTCCGAAAAAGGCATCAGACTGAAGGTGCCGATATCTGCCTCGATGGTATTCAGATCGGATAACGCCAGATCCTGGAATAGTTCCCGATAAATTGGGATGCCACTGGTACTGCGGACCTCAACCCCTGCGACCAGCGCGGCACTGCGCAAAAAATCCAGTGATTTTTCGATCTCAGCCGGATTACCGATCGACACGCCATATTCCACACTGCGTGCGGCAGCGTCGGAAAAAATCTGCATTGATGAGAGCGCTTTCATGCGCGCATCATTGATGGCCGCACTCAGGCTGAGATAGACCGTTAGCGAGGAGGCCAGGCAGATCATCAGCGCGCCAATCAAGGCGAGTCGTATTTGCAGACTGAACCGGGGAAGGAAAGGGGGCATCGTCAGGGTATTCGGGACACGAACCAGTGTATGGTGGTAGCGGCGACGACAGCGGGAGCTTTAGCGGTGACCTTACAGCAGATTGTGGAATATCCAGTTAAATCGATGGCGGGCAATACGCTTCGCGAAGCGCGTGTCGACGCAGCTGGATTGGCGCACGATCGACGCTGGATGGTGGTGGATAGCCATGGCAAATTTTTGACAGGCCGCGCCCTCAGCGAATTACCGCTGTTCAGTGCGCAAGCTGGCACGGCATTAACGCTGCAATTTGCCGGCGAGACAATACAGGTCGAGGTGCCAGGCAGCGATGCCACGCATCTTGCGGCGACTGTGTGGCAGGACACTTTGTCGTTACCGGATGCCGGTGACGCGGCGGCAGACTGGCTGTCGCGACATCTGAACAGGTCCGTGCGGTTGGTCTACAAGCCAGATAGCGTGAAGCGTTGGTTGCCGCAAGCCAAGCGGCAGCAGGCCGATGAAGAGGTCAGTCTTGCCGACGGTTATCCGTTATTGGCCATTGGGACGGCGTCTCTGGCGGCATTGAATACGCGACTGGACGTGCCGGTGACAATGGCGCATTTTCGACCTAATCTGATCATCGAAACTCAGGCGCCACATATAGAAGATCAATGGCAGGAAATTGACATTGATGGTCTGCGTTTTCGTGTCGCGTCCCCATGTTCGCGCTGCGTATTCACGACTGTCGACCCGCTCAAGGGCGTCAGATCAGAAGACGGCGAGCCATTGCGGACATTGGGCGACTATCGGCGAGGTGACGACCATCGTATTTACTTCGGCGTTAATCTGGTTCCGCTGGCGCCTGGAGTGATTCGGCAAGGTCAGCCGGTAACGCCTCATTGAGCGCTTCCAGCAAAGCATCAATATCAGCGGATGCACTGCGGGTAAAACTGTAGGCGTGCACCTTGCATAGTTCACGATCGAGCCAGATCTGATCACTGGTATCACCGTTCGGTGCGCAGGCAGCCAGCCATACAATCGTGTCGGCGCCTTCTACGGCCGAACGTAAAATAGGGCGCATCAGTTTTCGAAACGTTGGCAACGATTGTTGCACGCCGGCGGTGTCAACCCATCCGGGGTGCATGACATTGAAGCGTCGCGCCTCGGTTTCGCGTTGTTGCCAATAGTGGGTCAGCATGACCTGGGCACGTTTTTGAATGGCGTAGGCGGTCGTACCGTCATGATCCGCCGCGTCGCCTGCGAACAGTTTACCGATCACCATCGGCGCCATGTACATGCCGCCTGAGGCAACGTTGATCACCTGCGATGTCGCATGCAAGGCGCCATTAGTAATCAGACTTTCGGTGAGTAAATAGTGGTTGAGCAGGTTTGTAGCGAACTGTAGGTCTGTACCATCGCTGTTCTGCTGGAACTCATGCAGCATCACGCCAACGTTGTTGATGAGCACATCCACGGGTTGCATGTCCGCCAAATCCTCGGCCATCAATGCAACCTGCGATGACTCGGCAAGATCGCAGGTGAGCAGTGTGACTTGATCGCCGTGACGTTGTTTGAGTCGCGCGAGTTTTTCTGGGCTACGCGCGACCGCTGTTACTGTTGCGCCGGCATCGATACAGCCGGCAACTGCGGCTGCGCCGATCCCGCCGCTGGCTCCGGTGATGACAACATGCTTGCCCTCAAGTTGTTTGCCAATGGCCTCAAACCCACGGCGGCGTCGCAGCCAACCGATACGGCTGAAGCTGAAACTGAAGCGCCCGTAGAAGAGTACGATTCCCAGAAGTTGTCTGATCATGGTTGTTTAAAGTGTGCTGTGCGTTTCGCCGCAGCTGGCAGTGTGCCAAGCTGCTGAGCGTGACGCTAGTGATGATGTGATTTCCTTCAGGTGAATGTCGATGTTGAACAAGGTTGCGCTTCTGGGCGCCTGTCATGACCATAATTCGAGTTTCATGCGTGGCAGTGCCGCAGCGCCGGCTGCAATCCGCACAGTGTTGCACAATGGTTCTGCCAACCTAACCAGTGAGTCGGGGCTGAATTTGTCAGCGCCGGGTATGCTTCACGATCTGGGCGATCTGGATGTCGAGCAAACCTGCGCAGGTGTCATGCAGCTAGCAGACAGTTTGAGTGCGGTCATTGCGCAGGGGTTCCGGCCGCTCACATTAGGCGGAGATCATGCGATTACATTCCCGCTCGTGAAAGCGGTCTATGAGCGATATGGCGTCGTCGATATTCTGCACTTTGACGCTCACAGTGATACTTACCCGGAGTTTGACGACAACCCGAATTCGCATGCGAGCCCGTTTGCCCGGATTGTCGAACAGGGCTATGTCGGGCGACTCGTGCAGGTTGGTATCCGCACTATGACGGATCTAACCACGCAGTTTACTGAGGCGCATGCCATCGAGGTGTTGCCCTGGCGCGGCGAATTACCTGAGCTGCCGCTTACCTTTGAGCGACCTGTTTATGTGTCCATTGATATCGATGCACTGGACCCCGCATTTGCCCCAGGTGTCTCTCATCATGAGCCGGGTGGGATGTCAGTGCGCGATGTACTGCAGATACTCCAGGGTTTGCGAGCCAATGTGGTGGCGGCCGATATCGTTGAATACAACCCTGCGCGTGATTGGCACGACATGACAGCAATGGTCTGCGCGAAGTTCGTTAAGGAGCTCGCGGCACTGTTGGCGACATCAACGTCGCAGACGATTTAGTCGTAATTGTTGCGTCGACGCGACAGTACTGGCGGAAAAGTGTGAAATCCAGCGCCGATGGGGGTTAAAACCGCTTGTTCACCGCCAAGAATCATGGTTCACTTAGGGCGTTTGTCTGTAAATAGCAACGCATGTCCATTGCATGACACATATTTGCAACAGTCATAGGGGCTATTTTGGGAAACTCTCAAAAAGACTATTCGGAGAACTTAATGTCAAAGAGACTTCTTGAGCGCTCGATCCTCTCGCTGGCGGTTGCCGGCGCGCTGGGCAGCGTTAGCTTGTCTGCACCAGTACTGGCGCAAGACGAGGAGAGCATTGACGAAGTGGTAGTGCTGGGCTCACGCGGCCAGCCGCGTTCCGTCACTGACTCGGCTGTACCAGTTGATGTCATTACCGGTGAAGACTTCGTTAATCAGGGCGGCACTGACCTCAGTGATTTGATCCGCAACGTTGTGCCATCGTACAACGTCAACACCCAACCGATCAGTGATGCGGCGACGATTGTTCGTCCTGCGAACCTGCGCGGATTGGCACCTGACCACACGCTGGTGCTGGTGAATGGCAAGCGTCGCCATCGCGCCGCAGTCATCTACTGGCTGGGCAACGGTGTATCCGATGGTGCGCAGGGGCCTGATCTGGCTGTGATCCCCGCTGTGGCGTTGAAGCAGGTCGAAGTTTTGCGCGACGGCGCCTCGGCGCAGTACGGCTCTGATGCCATCGCCGGCGTCATGAACTTCGTGCTCAAGGATGCCAGTGAAGGTGGTTCTGCCGAGATCCGTTACGGCGAGTTCTACGAGGGTGACGGCACAGCGCTGACGTTCGCCGGCAACATCGGTTTGCCGCTGGGCTCAGACGGTTTTGCCAACCTGAGCATCGAGTACGGCGAAACTGACGACACCGATCGCGCGGTTCAGCGTGATGATGCGGCTGGTCTGATCGCAGCGGGCAATACCGCTGTCGCCAATCCAGCGCAGATCTGGGGTTCACCGGAAATCACGGATGACCTGAAGCTATGGGGCAACTTTGGCATTCCGTTCTCGGACGGCCTTGAAGGTTATGCTCACGCGAATTTCGCTAGCAAAACCGTTGATGGCGGCTTCTACTTCCGTAACCCGAACACTCGCGGTGCTGTATTCAGTGGCGACGGTGGTGCGACACTGTTGATTGGTGATGCGCTGCAGGCAGCGGGTGGTGCAGTTGGCGCCGCAGGCTGCCCGACGGTCACAATCACCAACAATGTGCCGGATCCGGTCGCATTGGGTCAGGTATTCAATGACCCCAACTGCTTCAGCTTCCAGGAGTTGTTCCCAGGTGGCTTTACACCGCGCTTCGGCGGTGACGTGACCGATTACTCGGTTGTCGGTGGCCTGCGTGGTGAGCTGCCCAGTGGTCTGCGTTGGGACGCTAGCATTGGCTACGGTTACAACGAAGTCGACTTCTTCATTCGTAATACCGTTAACGCCTCTCTCGGCCCGGCTACGCCAACCGAGTTCGACCCAGGCTCGTATGCACAGACCGATTTGAACCTGAACTTTGATATCAGCTATCAGGTGAATGAGCAGGTCAACTTGGCGGCCGGTGTTGAATTCCGCGATGAAGAGTTCGAAATTGGCATTGGTCAGCGCGAGTCATTCGAGATTGGCCCGTATGCAGCCCAAGGCTTCAGTGCTGCATCAAACGGCTTCCCGGGCTTTGGTGACATTGCCGCCGGCAGTTGGTCGCGTAGCAACTTCGCTATTTACGGTGATGCTGAGTTCTATCCGAACGAGAACTTCCTGCTGGGCTTCGCGATTCGCTATGAGGACTTCGATGACTTTGGTAGCACCACCAACTTTAAGGTGGCGACCAATTATCGCTTTACTGACGGCTTTGCACTGCGCGGTAGTTACAGCACGGGCTTCCGTGCACCGACGCCGGGCCAATCCAACGCGTTTAACGTATCAACCGAGTTTGATTTCGCTCTGAACGATCTGGTCAACAACGGCACGATCCCGTCCACCAACCCGGTGGCGGTATTGTTCGGTGGCCAGCCGCTTGACGCCGAAACCTCACAAAACCTGACGGTGGGCGCGATCATGGAAGGCGGTCCGGTCACAGTAACCGTCGATTTCTTCAACATTGACGTTGAAGATCGTCTGGCGACATCGCAGTTGTTCTCTATCAATGATCTCAGCGCACAGCAGCTGCAGGATTTGATCGACGCCGGTGTAACCAGTGCACGTAACCTGCAGAACTTCCGCTTCTTCACCAACGACTTTGATACCAATACAACGGGTATCGATATCGTTGCTACGACGTCGCTGGATAGTGCTTCAGGCACGACGGATGTGAGCTTCACGTTCAACAACACCAAAACCGAGGTCGACAACTTCAATCCAACGACGCTGGACGCTACGCGTATTCGTGAGTTGGAAGAAGGTTTGCCGCAGACTCGTTGGGGCCTGCAAGCCAACCACCGCATGGGTAACTGGCGGATTCTGGGTCGGGCGAGCTACTTCGATCAGTGGTATGACTCTGAAGATGGCAATACCTACCCGAACGAAATCCTGTTTGATGCAGAAGTGGCTTACAGCATCGCGGATCACTCCACGATTACTGTGGGTGCGCAGAACATCTTCGACGCATACCCGGATGTCAACCCGGGTGCGGCCGGCGGTGTAGGCAACCTCTACAGCCAGTTCTCTCCGTTTGGATTCAATGGGGGCTTCTACTACGCGCGTTATCAGTTCACTTTCTGATCCGCGCCATACCGGCTGAGCCGGCTCTGGTAGAAGGAAAACGACGTCAGGTCGTTGGGCGGGGGATGCAGGTTTGCATCCCCCGTTTTTTGTTATCATCTCGCCCCGTGAGTACCCCATCCAGCGAGACGTTTCGGGCGGTCTACCACGATGCTGTGGACCGTATGCTTAACCATCTGCAAGCAGAAGAAATCGGTGACGGCGCGGCAAGCGCCTATGCGCCGCTCGCTCAGGTGTTATCTGAACTAGATGCGGAACACTGGTTGCGCCATGGCGGCATGAACGCGGAATCGGTGCAGCCATTTCTCGATCGTTATCTGGACCGTTCGGTGAAATTGCGTCATCCGTTGCACATGGCGCATCAGGTTTCGGTGCCTGATTATCCGGCTGGTCTGGCAGCCATGATTAACGGGCTGACTAATAACCCGATGGCGGTTTATGAAATGGGCCCTGCCGCCGCGGCTCTGGAATTCGCAGTAATCAACTGGATGCTCGAGGCCGTTGGCTGGAGCGCCCAGCTAATGCGTCTGGATAATGCGGATGCGCAGCATGGCGCTGGTGTGTTGACTCACGGTGGCTCTCTGGCGAATCTGACATGTCTGTTGGCAGCCAGAGGTCGGG
>JBCCZN010000043.1:0-17291 GCA_039187375.1 Pseudomonadota bacterium | reverse complement strand
CGCTGGGTATCCCAGCTCACCTCGGCGCCGGTATTTTTGACGACCAGGACTTTTTTCAGTGTCGTGACCCCGTCGATTGCTGCCGCGGCATCGACATTGTCTTTTAGTGCAATGGTGCGGCCTCCGCGTCGGCCTTCATCAGCGGTGATGACGACGTTCGATTCACAGTCGATAATGCGGCCTGCCAGGGCATCGGGTGAGAAGCCACCAAAGACAACAGAATGCACGGCACCGATACGTGCGCAGGCGAGCATCGCAATCGCGGCTTCAGGGATCATCGGCATATACAACGTGACCCGATCGCCTTTTTTGACGCCAATGCCTTTCAGGACATTGGCGAAACGACAGACGCGTTTGTGCAGCTGGCGATACGTGATGTGCTCGTCAGTGGCCGGATCATCACCCTCCCAGATGATCGCGGTTTGATCTGCCTTATCGACCAGGTGGCGATCGACACAGTTGACCGAGACATTCAATACACCATCTTCAAACCAGCGAATGTGTAAATCGTCTTTTGCGTACGAGACATCCTTGATTTGATTCGGTGCCTTAAGCCAGTCGATGTGCTCGGCCATTTGCGCCCAGAAACCTTCGTTGTCGTCGACTGAACGTTGATACATCTGTGCGTATTGATCTGCATCGACGAGGCCGTGTTGCTCGTAGTAGCCGGCGACTGGATATGTTTTGGACATGAGTCGAATTCCTATTGTGGGTTGCGGTACTAGAACCCGCCTTTGGTTCTGAAGCCTCCGCCGCCGCGAGAACGCGGTACGCGCACACTGCGAGGCATACGCGGGATACTGACACCAACGCGTTGCTTGCGGTGGTGGGGCATACGCGATTTTCTAAAGCGCTGCGAATGACGAATACTGCGCCAGAGTCGATCGCTGGAAATTACCCCGCGTAGAAATTCACTGAGCATCAGACTGACCTTACCGTGATCGTCGATGACGCTGTTGGATGAGTCATAGTCGCGTTGTTTATATCGGCGGCGCACAGCGGTCAATTCGTTGACACGGGCGGCCCGGCGCGTGTGCAAATCCCGGTGACCTTCAAGATAGTGAGACAGTCGTTGTTGTTCGCGTCGCAATGACTCGATTTCATCGACAACCTCATCATCCTCATAGGCCGGTGTCATAGCGGCATCCTGACGCAATTGAGGAATCGGTTCGGCACGAAATTGATCAGACAGAATCTTCATGGCCTTGACAAAGTGCTCATCCTGTCCCAGTGCAAAGCTCTCACGCTTGCGAATCAAATCAGCACATCGTTCCTGCTCGGAGTCGGCCGTATCACTGGCTTCACGCAACGTCGTTTGTGCCGCATCAACCGCCTGCTGCAGTTGCTGTGCACCGGCAGCATTGTCCGCCTCGGTTTCTGCATCCAGCACCGCTTGCGTTTTGCTCGCTGCCGTCTCTTCCAGTCGTGCGGCGTGCTGCTCCAGTCGTCGCGGAATTTCATTTAGCGTGAAATAGTTGCGACGCGCGCTTTCGAATCGAATGTGTTTTGCAATCAACCCATCCATAAATCGTTGGAGTAACCCCGCACGATAATCTGGTGTGCCGTAACCTTCGCGCCACAGATAACTGAACAGTGGGTCACTGTCATAGGGTATGCGTTTGTCTTCTCGTCTGGCCTGCGCCTCGGTGGTTTTGGCTGCGGCATTGGCGGCCGTATCCAGCGCCGTCTGCGCATCCTGGCGTAATGCCTGAAAAGCCCCGTCTTGCACGAGTGCTTCATCAACCTCAAGCAGCAGGGTATTCAGGCTGACTTCGGCATCGTCCAGTTCTTGCTGTGCATTTTTTTCGACTGCATCCAGCGCATCGATGCGCGATTCACTGTCGGCGATTTGTTGGTGCAGTGCAGACAATGCGCTAGAGCGCTCTTGCAACAACCGTTGTGCCTGTTTGTCGGCAGCATCAGCGCTGGAAGTGAAACGCTCGCTATCGATTTCAGCCAGACGGTGCTGCGCCAGTTTTTGATACAAACTGATTTGCCTGCGTTGATTACGCGCCAGAGCGGCACTGGCACTTTGCAGCTCAATATCCAAGGCGCGGAATTCATCGCGGCTGGTGTTCAGCGCACGGTCGAGTTCAGCAAGCAGGTGGCGGCCACTGGCCATCAGAATTCTTC
Organism: Pseudomonadota bacterium; assembly: GCA_039187375.1. GTDB lineage: Bacteria > Pseudomonadota > Gammaproteobacteria > Steroidobacterales > Woeseiaceae > CALBPI01. The sequence continues at coordinate 15,158 of JBCCZN010000043.1, read as the reverse complement.
CCAAGTGTGGATCGTGCCACCGGATACCGGCACGCTATATTGAACGTCGATTTCGCCACGCGCTTTGGTGCCGATTTCGGCGCGCTGGACAATGCCGTCATCGGATTTGTCCTGGCGCACGCGATCGAACTGGGCCTTGTCGACACGCACTCCCCATTTGCGTACGAGCTTGACCGAACTGTCCTCTTCCGAGGTGATCCGTTGCGCAATGCGATCGCCGGCAGGTGTCACCGCCTCGACCACGATGTAGTAGTTGCTGGCGCTACGATTGTTTGGTGGTTCGCGGATGACGCCGGAGTACTCACCGGGCCGTGACACAATACGAACCGAAAAGGACTGACGCATCCGTTCGATCAAGGACTCAAGCGCGTTGACCGCCTCGTTTGCGGCATCGAGATTGCCGGCATTCAAGTCGTCGATACCACGCGCATATAGTGTGCCGGCCTGATCGCGAAGTGCTGCGCTGGCGGCCAACTCCCGTGCCTCGTCGCGTAATAATGCCAGCGTCGCCGGCAAAGCGCCGAGACCGGCAATCTGATCAATCGACTGCTCGGCCTGATCCAGCGACGCTTTGGCGCTGGCAAGCTCTGCGGTTTGAGCATCTAACGCGCGCTGTACGTCGTTCCGACGCGCCTCTAGATTATCCTCATCAAGTGTTGGTCGTTTTTGATGGGTGATGGCCGCGGTCAACGACGTCATTGCGGTATCCAGCGATTGCTGCGCATTGCGCGTCGCGACATCGAATGCGCGACGTCCGGCTACCTCGATCGTGGCGTCGTCCGTACTGTCCAATTGACGGGTCAGGCGTGCGTGGCGATTGGTCAGGCTTTGACGTTCGGTCTCGGCCACGATAACCGCGTTGTTTAAAGACGCCGCTTCTCGAGTCAGTTGTTGTGACTGTGGATAACCCACCAGGCCATACCAGGCCAATGCAATGATGCCAGCCAGGCCGGCAAAAAAACCGGTACTGCGCGCGTGCTGACCGCGATTGACCCATGCCGTCAAAAAGCGCGTGTACAGGCCACTGGATGGCGGGTCGTAGTGATATTCCTGTTCTTTTAGTTGAGCAACCCCCTCAGCGATCATCGCATCACTGACCGCGATGCCCTGCGATGCATAGGCCTTACGTACGCGCTCAATCAGCGCTTGTTCGCGTGCCTCATCATTGAGCGCTTGCGCGACCATGCGTTGTTCGTGGCGCAGAGTGTCCACGACGTCCATCGCCAGCATGACATCGGTTAGACCAATGTCTTCCGTTACGTTGTCCTGGGTTGTCTCAGCCATCGATGCCGACGTGCGTTTCGCGTAGGCGCGTCAGGATGACAGTTCGATCGGCAGGGCATTGCCCTGATTGGCCAGCTCTGCCAATCGGCGTTTACCGTCCTCAACCGCCAGGCGCACCTCTTCGGCGTTGCGGGTTGCTGCCTCGCGCATTTCCTCGATCAGTACTACCGAGCGCTCCTGGAAGTTGACGACCGAATCGACCAGCGCCTTGACTGCGTCGGCGCGAATCGTCGGACCGTAGCCTTCCTTAATTGCAGCCTCCTGCACTTTACCGCCGACCTCAGCCAGTACCTCAAGGCTCTGACTGACACCTTCCTTCATCGATTTCAGCGTCTCGGTGCTCTCGTGCAAACCATGCAAGCCGGTGAACGAGGCGGACAGCGCCGTAAACACCGTCTCATTGGTGCCGAAGAACATCACGGCCTGCGAATAGACGCGCTCTTTAGCGTGTGTTGTTTGCATCAGTCGCGCCATCACCGTTTCGCTGGTGTTGTAAGACACGGTCAGATTGTCAGCCAGGTCCTTAGCGATCTGATAGCGTTCGTCAGCTTGTTGCAGTTTGCGCAGCTCGGCGTCACGTGTGAGCTCCAGCTTGGCTAACGTTTCGCGATCATCGGTGCCGGCGTTGGTGATCGCGTCAGCGGCCTTTTGGAGGGCAGCGCGCTGTGCATCCAGCACGCCTTCTGCTTTATTGAGCACCTGAATCGCAAGTACTTCAGAGGATTTAAGTGCGCCTCTGAAGTCGCGATACGCGTTGAGGATCACATGTTCGCGGTCGATCTGATCACGCGAATCGGCAGCGACCTCCAGGTAGGTCTCCTTGATTTTTGCAAAACGCGCCGGGATGTCGCCGCGCGCTACTTTCATCCAGACGTTTTGTGCGCGCTCCCATAGATCAATCTTGCCATCATCAAGCTGTTCGACCATACCCTTGGCATCATCTCGAATCGTGTTGAACGCATCGGTGATATCGCGGTAGCGCTCGCCGATGCGCATCGCTTCGATCTGTTCACGAACCACTTCGTTGAACAAAGACGCCTGATTCAATGTGCGGGCAATCGCGACCGTCTTATCCTCATCCAGATCGCTGATGCGTTCGATCAGGGCAATGACGGGCGCCTCTTCAATTTTTTCCGGCATCAGGCCTAGCTCGCGTAGCGTACCCATCGCACGATCCAGATATTGCATCGGTGTATTAGCCATCCGTGTCTCCCCAGTGGTGTTAGTTGGTAAGCCGTGCGCCGACGACGGACACGGCATATTGATTCGTGTTGGCGAACGGACCGAGGCCGGTTGCCAGTGTTCGACTCGTACCCGCTGCGATGGCCGACGGGACACGCCGTTCGATCTGACGAGTACGTCCTTCGCTATCGATGTACCGAATACGAACAACGACACTGCCGATCGTTTGTGCGTTCGGATTGTCGACCGCAATTAACAGTTGGCCCTGACTATCCAATGCGGTGCGCGCACGCAGGTAGCGACTTGGATTATCTGGTAGATCCAAACGCAACAGTGCGCTGCGTGCGGCGTTGCCGGCTTGTGTATCCGAATTGCCCGCGCGGGCATACAACTCCTTCGCACGCTCGGTGTTGCCTTGCCGCTCAGCGATTTTGCCAAGTCCATTATAGGCTGGCGCCGTTTCAAACAACTGTAGGCTGGTGACCAGGTCTGATTCGGCAACATCGAGATAGCCGAGCTGCTCGCGCGCAAGACCGCGCTGCAGGAAGTAATAAAAGAAATTGCGATCACGCTCGAGCGCTTTGCTGTAGTGCGTAACGGCATCGCCTAGCTTCTTGTCGACTACCGCGGCATCGCCAAGCAGGCCATAAAAACTGGCTTCGCGCGGCTCGCGTCGAATCGCCTCGCGTGCCTTGGTCGCGGCCGTACGTGCGTCTCCATTGGCCAGTGCCTTGCGACCGGCATCATAAGCATCGAATGCCGGTTGCGCCGCGCTCAGGGTACGCATTGCAGCCGCAAACGTGTCATTGCCGGTGAAGCCATTCTTGCCTAACGACTGTGCCTTGGCTTCATTGAGTGCCAGGCGCTCGCTCGATGGCGGGTGACTGGCGGTCAGGCTTGGGCCCTGCGAGCGCCCGGCCTCTTGCGCCAACCGCAAGAAGGTACGCTGCAGATCCACAGCCCCTTGCGGGTTGTAGCCCGCGCGAACCATATAGTCGATGCCATAGGCGTCGGCTTCTCGCTCTGCCTCGCGACTGTAGGCCTGCGTTAACAGTTGTGCGCCGATGTTTGCTGCGCCTGCGGCGAGCGCGCCGTAGTCGCTGTCATTGGTGACGACCGCAGTGCCGATAACCAAAGCCTGCAACAGCATGCCGCGTTGCATCTGGCGCGCGCTGTGCTTGGCTGCCGCGTGAATGACCTCATGACCTAAAACCGACGCCAGTTCGGCTTCGGAGCGCATCTCGGTTAAGAGACCGCGGTTGATTGCGATTTTGCCACCCGGCAGCGCCCAGGCATTGGGCACCGAGTTGTTCAATACGACAAACTCATAGGGCAGATCGCGATCGCTGACCGCCGCAATTTTTTGGCCGATGTCGCTGACATAGGCATTTAGCGCCGGGTCCAGCGCTTGCACGCCGCCCTGGCTTTGTTGCATCGGTAGATAGTTTTGCTCACCGATGGCGAGCTCCTGCGCCGCCGGAATCAACGAGATTTCGTTCTTGCCGGTGACCGGGTTGACGACGCAACCACACAGTACGACCAGCGTGACGCCGCCAGCGAGCAAACCTCGCAGAATCTTGGTTAATCGCATTGGTTGTCTCCCACCCTCTCGGGAGTTCAGATTACCACAGGCAGCGCTGTGCCCAGTGGCGCGGCAACGAGCTAGAACGCCAGCAGTAATACCAACACCGCGAGCATCGTGCCGAAGATGTAGGTGCCCAATGCGCCAATGAAACGCAGCAGGTTGGGTCCTGCCAGCGTTTGCGATGACAACATGCCAATCACAAACACAATGCGACTGATGGTCGCGCCGACCGTTGCGATGTGCGCCAGCATGCCGCCACCGAGCATCTCAAGAATGAAGATCAGTGCGATAAACAGTGGTACGTATTCTGCGGAATTGCCATGGGCTCGACCGAATTTCAGTAGCGCAGAGGTTGGGTCATCGCCGTGGCCGATACCCGTGCGGCTGCCGCGCCGCTGCATCGATACGCCAAACCCGAGCAGCACAGTCATCAGCGCCAGAATGCCAATGCACAGATACGCAACGTTCATCATTATCTCCCCATCAATGTTGCTTGATGATGCGCAGCCTAGCACGTGCCAATCGCGGGATGACATGGCGTCGTATCGATCACTGCGCGACAATAACGGGTTATGAAACACACTTGGAAACGACTGTCCGAATACGCCCCCGGGATTGCGCTGGCAAGCAGCGTTGCGTTGCTTGCGTGGCTTGCCGAGGCGCGTATCGGCGGTGCCGTGATGTTGTACGCATTGCTATTTGGCATGTTTCTCAATCCGGTGGCATCTCGTGGCAACCTGACGAGTGGGATTGCCTTCTCAGCGCGCCATGTGCTGCGCATAGGGGTGGCATTGCTCGGCGCCAAGCTGACGCTGGTTGATGCCGCCGCCCTCGGCGCGCCAACAGCCATTCTCGTGGTCAGCGGCGTGTTGCTCACATTGATCGGCGGCTCGTTACTAGGTCGCGCCTGCGGTTTGTCAAAGGACTTCTCGGTCCTGACCGCCGGTGCCGTTGCAATTTGTGGTGCGTCGGCTGCCTTGGCCATTGCTGCGGTATTGCCAGCGCATAAGCACAGCGAACAGCATACGATTCTGGCGATTGCAGGTGTGACAACACTCAGCACGATTGCCATGATTTTGTATCCGCTATTGGCGGTTGCGCTGGGCATGTCCGATCAAACGGCAGGTATTTTTCTGGGTGCCAGCATTCATGACGTTGCGCAGGTTGTCGGCGCAGCCGACACGATTTCGGCGCAGGCACGCGATACCGCGACATTGGTCAAGCTGATGCGCGTGGCGTGTCTGGTGCCTGTTGTCGCAGTTTTGTCTTGGTTGGTGAGTCGGCGAGGTGCCGACTCAGGGTCTGTGCCTGGTCTGCCCGCGTTCTTGATCGCGTTTGTTGTATTGATGCTGTTGAACACATTCGGCCTGATTCCAGCGGGGATTCAGACGGTCTTGGCACAGGCCGCACGCATTGCGCTGGTCATCGCCGTCGCTGCGTTGGGTATCAAGACATCATTGAAGAGCATTCTTGGGGTCGGCCCAAGACCGGTCGCAGCGCTGATCTTGCAGACGCTGCTACTCGGTTTGTTTGTCCTGGCATTTGTGCTGCTGCTGAGCACCCCGTAAAGTCTCCGGCATGGCAATGGAACGCAGCTTTTCGGGTGAACTGATACATCGCCGGGTACCCCAATTTTTGGGTGCCTACGTTGCGGGCGTTTGGCTCAGTATTGAATTCGGCGGCTGGCTGAACGAACAGCTGTCGCTACCGCAATCGACCTCCTGGCTGATTTTCTTGTTTATGGTGTCGATGGTGCCGGCGGTTGCGTTACTGGCCTGGCGTTACGGCGCGCCGGGTAAGGATGAGGCCAAGCCCTACGATCGACCGATCTATATCGTGAACTTGCTGGTTGCGATAGCGCTTGTCGGCTATTACGTGACCAATCCTGTCACCACACCTGAGGATGACGAGGTGGCCGTTGCCGACAGCGCTGCCGTCGTTGAAGCGCCTGACACGCCACCAGCGATGCTGAGTTTCCGCTTGCGTACGTATTTTTGGCCCAATCGCACGGCTGAGCAACCTGACTGGTATGGCTATGCCATTCCGTTTTTGTTGAGCGAAGACATCGATCGCGCGAGCCAGTCATTTATGGTTCAAACGCCGTTCTCCAGTGATTCGTTGATGGAGACGATGCGGGTCGCGGGCTTTGAGCGGATGATCGGCGAACCGCAGGCCCTTCAATTGGAAGAGGCGCGACGTGCCAATTATCAGTACTTCCTGCGCGGTGAGGTCAGCGACACGGCGGACGGTGACCTGAAGTTGACCTACTCGTTGCATGATACCCGTGACGGTCGTGCTGTCGTGACTGGCGAGCAATCAGCAAATGAAGACAACTTGTTCGAAGTGATCGATATCGTTTCGGCCGAACTGCAGCAGACCTTGATCGCGTCGCTCGACCAAGTGCCCGAGGTCACCGACTTGCCGATGTCCGATACTGTGACCAATTCGTTGCCGGCAATGCAAAAGTTTATTGAGGCGCGGTTGGCTAACGATCTGGATCGCGATCTCGCGCGGGCCAATGAGCTGCTTGTGGAAGCCACCGAATTGGATCCGCAATTCGCTGAGGCGTATGCATCATTGGGGCTGTTCTATTATTTGGCAGGTCAATTGGACGATGCGTTACCGGCATTGAACAAAGCGCTGGACAATCGCTACAGACTGTCACGGGAGATGCAATTCAGACTGAGGTACGCGCGTGCGGCGATGCAGAATCGCCTCGACGAGGCCATCGACATTGTTCGACTTTGGACGGAAACCGAACCTAATAACGAGTCTGCGTTTTCGGAATTAGCTCGACTCAATTTGTTTGCGTCAGGTGATCTGGACGAGGCATTAGCAGCGTTGGCCCGCGTGCGTGAAATCAATCCACAGGCATTGGATACCTATCGGCGCGAGGCGGCGATCTATTCACAGAACGGGCAGTTCGATAAAGCCGAAGCAAGCCTGCAGGCCTTCTTGCAAGAACGGCCGGATGACGTCGCGTCGATTATTCAGCTGGCTGATATGCAGTTGCGACTGACCCGATTCGATGAGGCGAGTGCAAACTATCGCAAGGCGTCCTTAATCGACAGTCGCTCTGTGGACCCGGAACTCGGGCAAATTTCTGTCTTGATGCGCAAGGGTGAGTACTCGCAGGCTCGGGATAGAATGGAAACGCTGCGCAAGCGCGAGCTGACCGATGATCAACTACTCGAGATCGTTACGCTGGATTTCGATCTGTATGCCCTGGCGGGGCAGTACCAGCAGTCAATAGTAGCGCTCAAGGAGTTCGAGCCTGTCGCGCGGCGCGTTTTGCCACCGCTGCTTTATTCGCTCCAATTTGAGGGTGCAGAAGTCGTGATGATGGTGCTGGCCGGTATGTCAACCGATCAGGCCGTCGCGCGGCTCGACGAAATTATCAGCAACACACAACCGCCCTGGGACCAGTTTCTGAGATCCTACGAACTGCCTGTTCGCGCAGTGGCGAAAGATCCGGAAGGCTACGCGCGCTCGTTAGCCGAAATAGAGGCTTTTGCCGGCGCACAGAACAATAATAATTTGGAGCTGCAATTGAACGTGGCCCGCGCTCACAATGCCGTGTTAGCCGGAGAGCCGGACAAAGCACGCGAGTTCATCGATTTGTCGTTAGAGGCGGCCAAGACGTCTGTGCTGAACCTTCTGAATAACACCGCGATCTTCAACACTCGAACCGATATGTATGACCTGCTGCGTCAGATCGGCGAACCGGCTCTGGCAGTCGACGGATTGCGCCAGATATTGGCGGAATATCCTGGTTATTCGCTGGCGCATCTGCGCTTAGCTCAGGCGCTGTTTGCATTGAACGATAAGACTGCGGCGAGAGCGGCGCTGAACCGGGCGCTCGAGTTATGGCAAAACGCTGATGAGGGCTTCGTTTACGTGGCCGAAGCCAATGCGCTTGCGGCCGCGCTGGATGAAGCCTAAAGCCAGGTCTTGAGGCGCATTGCGGGCGCAGTTATCCTGCTCTGCCTGCATCCGCCAACCTGCGCTAATAAGAGAACACCATGAGCGTATTCGGTACCGAATTTTGCGACCAATTCAGCGTCGCGCATTTTGTCGAGGGCCACTGGCAGCCGCACAGCCTGCAGCCATTGGGTCCGTTGCCGATGCATCCGGCATCGCACGTTTTTCACTACGCTAGCACCTGTTTTGAAGGCTTCAAGGCCTATCGCTGGGCTGACGGTTCGTTGCATGTGTTTCGGCTCGATGATCACATCGCGCGGATGCAGCGCAGTGCCGAATCACTGCGTTTGCCACCGCCGGATACGGCCTCACTAAAACAAATGGTGCTCGAGGTCGTCGCGGCCAGTGCGGCCAGCGTGCCGGAGTATCCAGGCGCATTGTATTTGCGGCCAACCCTGATAGGTACATTGCCGAACATCGGCGCAGCGGCATCGCCCAGCACCGAGGCGATGCTGTTTGTGCTGGCATCACCGGTGGGTGACTATTTTGCCGGCGGCCTGAAGCCATTGAAGATTCTGATTGACGACCAGAATGCCCGCTCGACGCGGCAGCTGGGCAGTACCAAAACCGGTGGCAACTACGCCGCGGCCTTGGGGCCAACGCTCGAGGCTAAAGCCCAATACGGGGTGGATCAGGTGTTGTTCTGCCCGTCGGATGATGTGCAAGAGACCGGCGCTGCCAACTTCCTGATCATCGGTGACAACAGCGTGTTGACCAAGCCGCTGGCACCGAGCTTTTTGCACGGCATCACGCGAGCTTCGACGCTGACACTGGCAGCAGACCTGGGCTACGCTGTGGATGAGCGTGATTTTACCGTTGATGAGTTATTGCAGCGCATTGTCGATCACGATGCGGCACTCTCTGGCACGGCGGCGAGTCTGACACCGATTGGCGAGATGATTTATCAGGGCAATACCCATCAAGTGAATGCGAACAGCGACTATGCCAGCACACTGAAGCTGCGTGAGGCACTGTCGGCGGTTCATTGCGGCAAGCGCGAGGACACACATAGCTGGTTGACGCGCGTTGATCTTTAGCGTGCGGTGGCGATGACCACCGACACCGACGCCAGGACGCGTCAGGGGGTTATCAGCGCGGTCACGGCATACACCTTATGGGGGGTGTTGCCGTTGTACTTGCTAGCAGTGATTGCGGTGTCGTCGGAAGAAATTCTTGCGCATCGCGTTTTGTGGAGTGTGCCTTTCGGTGCGCTGATTATCTCGCTGCGTTCACAATGGGGTGAGGTAACTGCGACACTGCGAGATTTTTCGCAACTGCGCTGGCTGATGCTGGCGGCCGCGATGATCACGGTGAACTGGCTGGTCTACATCATTGCCGTGCAGAACGGACAGATTTTTCAGGCAAGCCTTGGCTATTACATTAATCCACTGATTTACGTCTTGGTGGGTGTCGTCTTTTTTGGCGATCAGCTGGGTCGTTTGCGGCTGGCTGCGATTATCCTGGCTGCGATCGGTGTGCTCGTATTGACGGTCTCAGGCGGTGAATTTCCGTACGTTTCGCTGACGCTTGGCATCTCCTTCACGATTTATGGCGTGATTCGCAAACAGGTCAGTATCGGTGCTATGCCCGGTTTATTTATTGAAGTTGTGCTGCTTGCACCGTTTGCGCTCGCTGCGTTGGTCTGGATGATGTGGCAGGGCGATGCGGCATTCGGCGCGCCGCAAACCAGCACCACGCTGTACGTGTTGATGGTGTTGGCGGGGCCGGTCACGGTTGTGCCATTGGTGCTGTTTGCGATCGGTGCTCGGCTGCTGACATTGTCGACGATTGGTTTCTTACAGTTCATTGGCCCATCGATTCAGTGGCTGATCGGTTACCTGAATGGCGAGACACTGTCGTCTGCACGATTGGTGTGCTTTGCTTTTATCTGGACTGCGGTAATCTTGTTCTGCGTGGATTCGTTGCGACGAGGTAGAGCATCACGATGAGCTCAGCACTGCGAAACTCAAATATCGAAAAACTCGACGGTGGCCAATTCGACACCTTTGTCGTGGGCGCCGGCATCAACGGTGCTGTCAGTGCGGCGGCACTGGCCGCTCGTGGTGTGCGCGTGGCGATTGTGGATCAGGGGGATTTTGCCGGCCTGACCAGCTCGCAGTCATCGAACCTTGCTTGGGGCGGCATCAAATATCTCGAGAATCAGGAATTTGGTCTTGTCTGGAATCTGTGTGAGTCGCGTAATCGACTGATGCGCGCGTATCCTTCCACGGTTAAGGAAGCTCGTTTTCTGGCGGCTGTGCCCAAGCCGTTTCGTTGGCCGCGATTCATGTTGTTCATGGGCGCGGTGCTGTATTGGTTCTTCGGGCGCTTTGCGACCCGGCCACCGCACTATCTATCCAAAGCGGCGCTGATCGAGCGCGAACCAGTCTTGCGCGCCGACGCGACTAGCGGTGGCATGGAATATTCAGATTGCTACCTGTATGACAACGATGCGCGCTTCGTCTTCAATTTCGTGCGCAGCGCGATGGATAGTGGTGCGATTGCTGCGAACTATGTTGCTGTGATCGGTACCGAGCGGCGAGATGGATTCTGGTATTTACGCTTGCGTGATGAGGAGACGGGGCGCGAGTTCAGCGCACGCGCCAAGACGTTGATCAATGCCTGCGGGCCAATGGCCGACAAACTCAATACGCTGACCGGACAGAGCACCGCGCATCGGCATGTGTTTTCGAAGGGCATTCACCTGATTGTTGATCGAGTCACTGGCAGTCGCCGGATTCTGACTTCATTCGCAAGTGACGGTCGACTGTATTTTGCCATTCCAATGGGCGCGCGTACCTGTATTGGCACAACCGACACCCGTGTGGAGAGTTGGGAGACTTCGGTCACCGAGGAGGATCGACAGTTTGTGCTCGATAATGCCAATCATCTGTTGAAACTGGACCGCCCGTTGAGGCGCGATGACATTATCGCCGAGCGCTGCGGTGTACGACCGCTGGCGGTCAAGTCCAGTACCGATGCCGGGGACTGGCTGGAGTTGTCCCGCAAGCATGCAATCGATGTGGATCGCGAGCGCCACATGTTGTCGATTTTCGGTGGCAAGTTAACTGACTGCATCAATGTTGGTGATGAGGTGTGTGACTGGATTGCGACTCTGGGCATTCCCATTCCCGACCCCAAAGCCATTTGGTATGGCGAACCAGGTCCGGTTACCAAAGCGGAGTTCTTGCGCCAGGCGAATCTGATGCATCTGGATACCTACACGCACCCGAATTCGACCGAGCCGCTGACCACGCGGTTTTGGCGTCGCTACGGTGCAAACGCGATCGGTATGCTGGAGCGTATCCGCGAAAATCCGAGTATGGTCGAGCCGTTGATGCGCAATACCGACTATCTCAGATGCGAGGTCGAATACACCAAGCGGCGCGAGATGGTGACGCGTCTTGAGGATTTCTTGCGGCGCCGCTCGAAAATTACGTTGGTGGTGCGCGAGCAAGAGGTCATCGACGCACCGGGTTTGAAAGAGGCCTGTCGGATTTTGTTTGGTGATCAGGCTGATGCCAAGTTGCAGGAATACTTGCAACACGGCCAGCCAGTTGCGCCGACGCGACTGGCGAGTTGATCGGTTAGTGCTGTTACAGTTGGTTTTTTCATAGAGGGGTGGTGCGATGAGCGACAAAGCTTATGACGTAGTGGTTTACGGGGCGAGCGGGTTTACCGGTCGATTGGTCGCGGAGTATCTGCAGCATCAGTATGGCGATGACGATTCAGTGCGCTGGGCGATGGCGGGACGCAACGCAGAGAAACTGGCCGCTGTGCGTGACGAGATGGGCATCAGCGATGCAGTCCAGATTATTGTCGCCGATGGCAGTGATGAGTCCTCGTTGCAGGCGATGGCGGCGCAAACCAAGGCGATCATTACGACCGTCGGTCCCTATCAGCTATACGGCGAAGCACTGGTAGCAGTGTGTGCGAAAACCGGCACTGACTATCTCGATCTGTGCGGTGAGCCAGCATGGATGCGCGATATGATCGATGCCTACGAGTCGACGGCCAAAGCGAGCGGAGCGCGCATTGTGTTCTCGTCCGGTTTTGATTCGATTCCATCAGATCTCGGTGTCTGGAGGCTCCAGCAAGAGTGCATCAAGCAAACCGGTAAACCCTCTGCGCGTATTCGCGGTCGAGTTCGCAAGATGCAGGGCACGTTCTCAGGTGGTACTGCGGCCAGTTTGAAAGCGACTTTGAAAGCAGCGGCGAGCGACCCCGAAGTCGAGCGTCGCATGAAAGACCCGCATTCGCTGGTGCCCGGTCACAAGGGCGCACCGCAGCCGCCAGATTACAAGCCGTACCTGGATGAGGCTTTGGGTAGCTGGGTCACACCATTTGTTATGGCCGCTATCAACACGCGCAATGTATTGCGCACCAATGCACTGCTCGGATTCGCCTACGGTGAGGACTTTCAGTATGACGAAATGACACTGACGGGCCCCGGCGAGAAAGGCCAGCAAATTGCGATGGCAATGATAGAGCGCAGTAAGGAAATGGCCTCTGACAAAGGGCCGAAACCCGGAGAAGGACCGAGCAAGGAAGAGCGCGAAAACGGTTTTTACGACTTTATCTTCGTTGCTGAAACCGATCAGGGTCCGATCAAGCTCGGTGTCACCGGTGATCGCGATCCGGGTTATGGCTCCACGTCGAAAATGTTGGCGGAAGCGGCGCTGTGTCTGGTCAAAGACCGTCCCGAACAGCCCGGTGGCATCTGGACTCCTGCCTCAGCGCTTGGTCAACCGCTGATCGACAGATTGGTTGCCAACGCCGGGCTCACCTTCGGGCTCGAGTGATCCAGGACCGGCTGGCGCGGCGCGCGTCAGCCGGTCTGATACCACCACAGTGATCAGCGTCACGACCGACCAACCGGCAAAAATGCTGGCAAGTGGCGTGACTGAGCCGTTATAGAATTCCCCGCCAATTGCAGCGAATACCGCGGAGACGACCGTTTGAAACGCGCCGATGACCGCAGCGGCAGTGCCTGCGAGATGACCCAGCGGCTCCATCGCCAGCGCGTTCAGGTTGCCGAACAAAAATCCGATGAACATAAATAGCAGCATCAGGATCGGCATCAGAATCCACAATGGCGGGTGTCCGTCAAAGTAAACCGCAAAACCGACGTAGACGATTGACGTCACCAGCGTCATGATGGCCGCGGTTGTCGCCAGCCAGCGCATGCCCAGTCGCAACACAATCTTGCCGTTGATGAACATGCTGATGCCGATCGATAAGGCCAACAGTCCGAATGCCAGCGGGAATCTGTTGCCCAGTCCATATTGATCGACAAACACCTGTTGTGCGGTACCCAAAAACGCAATGAAGGCGCTCGAGTTCGCCGTGGCAGCGAGCGTAAAACCGACTGCAGCGGGTGTGCCGATGACCACACCGATGTTTGCGATGATGCGGCCCGGTGCGAGTGATTGGCGATATTGGGTTGCCAGCGTCTCAGGTTGTCGAAACACAAACCACAGCGATAGCGCAGCCGCGAGTACAAGATAACTGAGCAGGATACTGCGCCAACCGGACAGTAGTATCAGCCCCTGCCCCAGCGCCGGCGCAATCGCCGGTACGAGAATAAATAGCGAGGCGACGAACGACATCATGCGAGCCATTTGGCGACCAACAAACAAGTCGCGCACGATCGTAATCGTCAAAACTCGTGGTGCCGAGACGCCGATGCCCTGCAGAAAACGACCGATTAGCATAATTGCGTAGTCTTCGGCGAAAAGACTGACCAGCGTACCCAAGGCGAACAACGCCAACCCCCAAAGCACTGCGGGCCGACGTCCGATGGCATCGGCCAGCGGTCCGAAAAACAGCTGTCCCAGTCCCAGCCCGAGGAACAGTGAGTAGACGATGTACTGCGTATCGTTGGTGCGCGCCACCGCGAATTCAGCACCGATCAGACCATGCGCTGGCAGTAGCGTATCGATAGCCAGTGCCACGACCGACATACTCAGTGCCATCATGATCAGAAACTCGGCAAACCCGGGTTGAGTCTTGGGTTGTGGCAGTTGCAGCATGGCGTCTAAGTCTAACCGATGGTGGTTCAGATCATGGCCGCAATCGGTTGCTTCCAGTACACTGCGCCCATCTTTTTTTGACGGTGGGGATGCAAGATGACGGTTTTCGAACAACAACGAGAGAAGATTCGTACCGGTGCAGGATTTATCGCGGCACTGGATCAAAGTGGCGGCAGCACGCCCAAGGCGCTGGGTCTGTATGGGGTGACGCCAGATGCCTGGAGCAACGATGAGGAGATGTTCGATATGGTGCATGCGATGCGTACGCGCATCATCACCAGCCCGTCGTTCACCGGCGATCAGGTGATTGGTGCCATTCTGTTCGAGAACACAATGGATCGGCAGATTGATGGTATGCCCACCTCACAATACTTGTGGACCCAGAAGCAGGTGGTGCCGTTCCTGAAGGTCGACAAGGGCCTGGCCGATCTTGAACAGGGTGCTCAGGTCATGAAGCCGATTCCCGGTTTGGACGCGTTGCTGGACAAGGCCAAAGCGGTTGACGTGTTTGGCACCAAGATGCGCTCGGTCATTAAGCAAGCCAACGAAGCGGGCATCAATGCTGTCGTCGCACAGCAGTTCGAAGTGGGCCTGCAGATCGTGGCTAAGGGTCTGGTGCCGATCATCGAACCAGAGGTTGATATCCACTGTCCGCAAAAGGCCGAAGCCGAAGCGATGTTGAAGCAGGCAATCGCGCAGCATGTGGCTGGGCTGGCCGAAGGTCAGGACATCATGCTGAAACTGACCTTGCCGGAAGAAGACAACCTGTATCACGATTTCGTGCAACATGATCGCGTATTGCGCGTCGTTGCGTTGTCTGGCGGTTACTCGCGCGATGAGGCGAATGCGCGTCTGTCACGCCAGGGCGGCATGGTCGCCAGCTTCTCGCGGGCATTGGCGGAAGGGCTCAGTGCGCAGCAAAGTGATGAAGAGTTTGACAGCACGCTAGGTGCTTCGGTGGAGTCGATCGCCAGCGCCTCGGCCAGCTAGGCTGCGATCTAGACGTCCGGCGCACTCAATAGCAGTGCGCGGGGCGCCTCCGGCTGGCGATTGATACCGTGCCATTTGACCAGCACAGTGACCTGCCGTCGTGT
>JBCCZN010000042.1:0-17359 GCA_039187375.1 Pseudomonadota bacterium | reverse complement strand
CATACAAGGCAATCAACTGGCCCAACGTGCGCGGCGTCAATGCTGGAAATACGATAACGGTACTCGGACGGTTACCCTCGTGCACCTTGTGTGGAGCCAGTCGTTTCGCATCAGCGGCAGACAGGCCCTTGGCGGTGAGCTCCTTTATCGCATCGGACTGGGCATAGCCCTGCATCAATGCATCGGCCTGCGCCAGACAATTCGCCGTTGCAAGGTCCTGCTGCGGCTGCGATGCACCAGACGAGCGTGCTGGCAGGAGAAAGTCCACAGGAATCGCGCGAGTCCCCTGATGCAACAACTGATAGAACGAATGCTGCGCGTTGTTGCCGGCCTCACCCCAGATCACAGCGCCGGTATCACAGCGTGCCAGCTTGCCGTCATGGCGCACCCGCTTACCACTGCTCTCCATTTGCAGTTGTTGCAGATACGCCGGGAAACGATCCAGTCGATTGTCATATGGCAAAATCGCCTGCGACTGCGCAGCCAGAAAGTTGTTATTCCAGATACCCAATAACGCCATCATGACGGGCGCATTGTCCGGCAACGGTGCCTTGAGGAAATGCTGATCCATTTGCCGGCCACCAGCCAATAGCGCTTCAAATGCACTGCGGCCAACGGTCAGTGCAATCGACAGTCCAACGGCCGACCATAGCGAATACCGCCCGCCAACCCAGTCCCAAAAACCAAAACGACGTGACGGATCAATATCGAACGCATCCATTGCCGCATGATTGGTTGACGCCGCGGCAAAATGCTGTCGAACTGCCGCCTCTCCTAGTGTCTGTGCTACCCAATCACGCGCTGCATTGGCGTTGGTCATCGTCTCCAGCGTCGTGAACGTCTTGGAACAGACAACGAACAGTGTGCGCACCGGGTCGACTGTCTTCATGACATCTACCAACTGTGTCCCATCGACATTGGATACCGCGTGTACACGTAAACCTTGCGACACATGGCGCAGTGCCTGAGTGGCCATCACGATGCCAAGATCCGACCCACCAATGCCAATATTGACGACGTCGGTGAAGCGCTCGCCGGTTGCGCCAACCTCATCGCCAGCAATCACGGCATCAACAAACTGCAGCATCTCACGCCGCACGCGGCGTACCTCGGTGCTGACGCTCTCCCCATCGACACTGAATCGGTCACGCGCACCGGCGCGCAACGCAGCATGCAATACGGCACGCCCTTCAGTCGTATTGATCACCTTGCCTTCGAACATGGCGCTGCGCGCGGACGCTACCTCCGCCTGGCGTGCCAGCTGCGTGAGTAATTTGAGCGTTGCCGGCTTGACGCGCTGTCGCGAATAATCGATCAGCAGATCGCCCGCCTTGATAGAGCAGCGTGCGAAACGCTCGCGATCGCGCGAGAACCACGTCGCGACCGATTGCGATGCAATCACCTTCGCGTGTTGCTTTAGTTTGATCCAGGCCGGAAGGTCGGTTGGATATTTCGCGGAGTACTGTCTCATGCCCGCCCTTTTGGCACGCCGAAAAGACCGCGCCGGTTACACGTTATAAAACGACTTATACCACTCCACAAACCGGGCGACACCCACTTCGATTGGCGTGTTCGGTTTGTAATCCACATCAGCAATCAGATCCTCGACGTCGGCATAGGTATCCGGCACATCACCCGGCTGCATCGGCAGTAGGTTTTTGTCCGCCTTTTTACCGACGCACTCCTCAATCACCTCGATATAGCGCAGTAACTCCACGGGCTGTTGATTACCGATATTGTAGATTCGATACGGTGCCCGGCTGGTGCCCGGATCCGGATTGGCGGCATCCCAATGCGGATTGGGTTGCGCAACGTGATCCATCGTGCGCACGACACCCTCAACGATGTCATCAACAAAGGTGAAGTCGCGCCGATGATTGCCGTAATTGAAGACATCGATCGGTTCGCCCTCAATAATATTGCGCGTGAACATGAACAGCGCCATGTCGGGTCGACCATATGGGCCATAGACGGTAAAAAAACGCAAACCCGTTGTCGGCAGGTCATACAGATTCGAATACGTATGCGCCATCAGTTCATTGGCTTTTTTGGTCGCACCATATAGGGCCAGCGGATGATCGACGTTGTCATGGATCGAAAATGGCATGCTCGAGTTGGCACCGTATACGCTTGATGAGGATGCGTACACCAGATGCTCTACATCGTGGTGCCGGCACCCTTCAAGGATATTCATGGTGCCGATAATATTGCTATCAATGTAGCTATGCGGATTTTCGATGGAATAGCGAACACCCGCCTGCGCCGCCAAGTGAACCACCCGGTCAAACCGCTCTTTGGCAAACACCGCCTCGATCGTCTCCCGATCCTCGAGCGCCGCACGCACAAACGAAAAATTGTCGTACGGCTCGAGCAGCTTCAATCGCGCCTCTTTTAATGTCGGATCGTAGTAATCGTTGACAATATCCAGACCCACAACCGTGTCGCCACGCTCAAGCAAATATCGCGCGGTGAAGAAGCCAATAAATCCGGCGGCGCCAGTAACCAGTATTTTCATTATCTTGCTCGCTCTATAGCCGCTCGTCAGTCTCGCCTTCGGGCAGCAGATATTTGACATCAAACAACACGCCGTCCTCATGGGTCAGGCTGCGGATCCTTCCGGCACCCCAATCGCGATACTGCTTATGCGCTACTGCAATCACTGCTGCGTCGTAGGCGCCCGCTTGCGGTCCATCGATCAGGGTGACGCCGTATTCGTCATGTGCCTCCGACGCGTCAGCCCACGGATCATGAACATCAACCTGACAACCATAGCCCTGCAGCTCTTCGATCAAATCGATGACCTTGGTATTGCGAATGTCCGGGCAGTCTTCCTTAAAGGTCAGCCCAAGCACAACAACGCGTGCGCCGTTTGGCTGGATGCCCTTCGAAATCAGAAGCTTGATGATCTGCGAGGCGATGTACAACGACATGTTGTCGTTGATACGACGTCCCGCGAGGATCATCTCCGGGTGATAGCCCAGCTCCACCGCCTTATAGGTCAGGTAGTACGGATCAACGCCAATACAGTGACCACCGACCATGCCCGGCCTGAACGGCAGAAAATTCCACTTGGTACCGGCCGCCTTGAGTACGGCCTCGGTGTCTATGCCAACCCGTTGGAAAATCATCGCTAACTCATTAACCAGCGCAATATTCACGTCGCGTTGCGTGTTCTCAATGACCTTGGCGGCCTCGGCCACCTTGATGGAATCGGCAACATAGGTGCCCGCGGTAATGATGCTGCTGTACAACTCATCAATAAGCGCCGCCGCTTCAGGCGTGGATCCCGAGGTGACCTTGAGAATACTGGGCAGGCGATGTTCTTTGTCACCGGGGTTGATCCGCTCCGGGCTATAGCCGACGAAAAAGTCCTGGTTGAATGTCAGACCCGAGCCCTGCTCCAGGATCGGCACGCAAAACTCCTCGGTTGCACCGGGATAAACTGTCGATTCGTAGATGACAATATCGCCTGGCTTCAACAATCCCGCCAACGTCTCGCTGGCGCTTTTTAAGGGCGCCAGGATCGGACGATTGTTGTGTCCAACCGGTGTCGGCACGGTGACAATATAGACATTACAGTCGGCTAACTGCGCCGCCGTATCCGTGAAGTCAAGCTGGTCCGCAGCTGCGAGCAGCTCTGGCTCTACCTCAAGCGTACTGTCGCGCCCGGCCTTGAGCTCCTCAATTCGCGCAGACTTCAGATCAAATCCGACGGTGGAATAGTGGCGGCCAAACTCGACCGCCAAAGGCAGCCCAACATAGCCCAATCCAACAACACCAATCTTCACCTCATCAAGCGTCAACACGCGGATTCTCCAAAATCCAAAAAAAAGCCGCCGATGTCCCCATCGGCGGCGCTAGTTTACTTAAGTCGGTGCCCGGCGAATACCGACACCGTCACACGCTGCTATAACAAGTACATCACAGACAGCAATCCGGCGATGCTCATGGTGATTGTGTAAGGAATCGCCATGATGACCATGCGCCCGTAAGACAGTCGGATCAGCGGTGCCAATGCGGAGGTCAGCAGGAACAGGAACGCAGCCTGGCCATTTGGGGTCGCCACGCTGGGAATATTGGTGCCGGTGTTAATCGCAACAATCAACAGATCAAACTGCTCTCTGGAAATCACCGCGTCATTCAGGGCCAGCTCGACCTGTTGGGCGTAAACCGTCGCGACAAACACATTGTCGCTGATCATCGACAATAAACCGTTGGCCACATAAAACAACGAAGCCTGCGTCTTGCCCTCATAACCCAACAGGAACTGAGTGACCGGATCGAACAGGTGCTGAGTTTCAATCACGGCGACAATCGCGAAAAACACCACCAGCAATGAGGTGAACGGCAGCGCTTCCTCGAACGCCGGACCGATCTGGTGCTCATCGATAACACCGTTGAACGCTGTCGCCAGGATGATAATACCCAGACCAATAATGCCAGGCTCAGCAACGTGCGTACCTAGTGCAATCACCAGTAGCACTGCGACCACACCCTGCACGACCAACTTAACCGTATCCGACTTATCCCGCTTGGCGGAGTTCTCAGCATCAAAATCGGCCAACACCTGCCGCACGCTGTCTGGCAATGTCGCGCCGTACCCAAAAATCTTCAGCTGCTCGAGCAACAGACAGGTAACCAGACCAATCACCAATACCGGCATCGAAACCGGTGCCACACGCATGAAGAACTCCACGAACTCCCAGCCCGCGATTTTCGCCAGTAACAAATTCTGTGGCTCGCCGACCAACGTGGTCACGCCACCGAGCGCCGTGCCAACAGCACCGTGCATCATCAGGCTGCGCAGGAAGGAGCGGAACTGCTCCAGGTCTTCGCGCCGCTCATCGACGACGCTGCCATCATCGTTCCGGTCATAGACATAGTCTGGTTTGTCTGACGAGACGCTGCGGTGATAGACGCCAAAGAAACCGACCGCAACAGCGATAATCACCGCTGTCACCGTCAGCGCATCCAGAAACGCACTGAGCACCGCTGCAACAATGCTGAACAAGAATGACAGCAACATCTTCGAACGTACATTCAGCAGCAGCTTGGTGAAGACATACAACAGCATATCCTTGAGGAAATAGATGCCTGCAACCATGAACATCAGCAAGATGATGACAGGCAGGTTCTTCTCAACCTCGTGGTAAACCGTCTCGGGGGACGCCAACCCGATGATCAATGCCTCGAGCGCCAGCAGGCCGCCAGGCTGCAGCGGATAGCATTTCAAAGCCATTGCCAGCGTAAAAATGAACTCCAGAACGAGAATCCAGCCGACGATGAATGGGTTGATGGTCAGCACTAAAATCGGATTCAGAATCAAAAATCCGATAATGACCTGTTTGTACCAAACCGGCGCGTTGCCGAGAAAGTTACTGCGAAAGGCTTGCGCAAACGTGTAGTGCATCGTGAATTCCTTAATTACAACGCGCCGAGGCGTGGTTATTGTAAAAGGTCAGCGGCCCGTTAGGGCAGTTATTTAGGTAAATCAGCCACTAATTCGCGCCAGAGTGGCGGTTTTTCGCTTTCATTCTCGATTCGATGCAATAAGCGATCATGCTCGGCCAGCTCAGCGACGCTGGGCGGACGCAATGGTGTTGTCAATTGCAGCGGCTCGCCATCGTGATCAGCGTCTGAGTCTACTTGGCTGAGCTGTTGTTGGCGGGCGCTTAAAGACAGTGCACGCTGACCACCGGTCATCAACAGATAGACATCCGCCAGCAAGCGCGCATCGAGCAAGGCGCCGTGCAGATCGCGGGCCGAATTGTCGACCTGGTAGCGTTTGCACAGCGCATCCAGCGAGTTGCGCTGACCCGGGTGTTTTTGCCGCGCCAGATCGAGACTGTCGGTCACCTTGCATAGATCAGTGAGCCGACGCCGTTTGTGCCGCATCAGTCCCAGCTCATGTTCGAGGAAGCCGACATCAAACGGCGCGTTATGGATCACCAACTCCGCGCCAGCGATAAACTGCAAAAACGCATCGGCCACGTCGGCAAACTTCGGCTCATTAACCAGATCTGCTCGGCGAATGCCATGCACAGCCGTTGCACCAGCATCGATATCCCGCTCAGGATTCAGGAACTGGTGCCAGGTATTGCCGGTGACGCGGCGGCAATCGATTTCAACACATCCAATTTCAATAATTCGGTGGCCACCGCTAGGCTCCAACCCCGTAGTTTCGGTGTCCAGCACAATCAGCCGACTTGTATTCATCTTTGATCCTCGCCGACCAGCGCCTGCTCCAGCCCCAGGTTCGCCAGCGCATCTGCACGCTCGTTGCCAGGGTCACCCGCATGCCCCTTGACCCAGCGCCAGTCGATTCGATGCGTGCCGGCCATCGTATCGAGCTGCTCCCACAAATCCCGGTTCGCGACCGGTTTTTTGCTAGAGGTCATCCAACCGCGTGCCTTCCAAGCCGCTACCCATTGTGTAATCCCGTTGCGAACATACACCGAATCGGTAAACAGCCTGACATCGCAGGGTCGCTTCAGCGCTTCCAGCGCACGGATTGCGGCAGTCAGCTCCATGCGGTTATTGGTGGTATCAGACTCACCGCCCTGTAAGGTCTTTTCATGATCACCATATTGCATCAATACCCCCCAGCCGCCAGGCCCAGGATTACCGCGGCAAGCGCCGTCGGTATAAATCACTACAGGAGCGGTTACTGGCGCACTGGCATTCATGATTTGTTGCGTTTCACATCATACAGTTTGACGACATTACGGACTGAAGGCTCAGCGACACCGGCAACGACGCGTCTTCTTGTACGCCACTGGGGCACGATTGGCGTCAGGGTTGCCACACGCTTGCGTGCTTGCATCAAATAACAGGCGGCAAGTTCCGGAAACCAACGCTGCCCCAATGCCTCGAATTCCGCCGAGGCACTACCCAGCCGGCGAGATATCGGCAGGCGAAAGAAAAACCGCTGATGCTGCTCGATCCGCAGGTCGAGCAATTGCATCCAGTCGCGCAGACTGTGATCACCCAATACCTGGCGCACACACGGCGGAAAGCGTCGCCGCGATGCCAGGCGTCGTAGCCCCCACAACCCGAACGGTTTGAACCCGAGTAGCACCAACCGCCCGTCGGAACGCAGTACCCGGTGTACCTCACGCAGCACATCATGGGGTGACACCGCGACATCCAGTGTATGCGGAAGGACGACCGCATCAATCGAATCGGACTCAAACGGTAGCCGCGTAAAGTCGGCCGTCACATGACCGCCCTCGCCCGCCGCAAAGACTGTTGTCGCGCGCTGCGTACGGGCCATTGGCACGACACCTCGTGAGTCACCCCAACGACCGATTTGTAACAAATGCTCGCCAAAGACGCCATCCAGCGCCTGCTCCAGCATGGTCAATTCGCTGTCCAGCAGGGCTTGGCCCAGATCGGACGCCAGCCAGGATGGTAATGGGCTTGGACGTTTGTCATCACGGCTCATGTACTGACCCTACCGCCCGAGTGCGATGAAGAAAAGTGCAAAGCGCCAAGATACTTGCATTAGCCTAATGACTGCGTAGGATCGTGCGATGCGTTTCGAAACCAAATTGCCGACCACAGCTGCCCTGGCGGTGATGCTGGCGCTGGGCAGCATCGATGGGCGCACTCAGGACTTGATGCCACCGGCGCCCCATCAAAACGCCTCGTCCTCGAGCCTGTCTGGTTGGGTGCTGGAATACACCGACACCTACACGCCGACGCCTGTGCCTGAACCTGAAGCCAGTAATGCGGCGCCGACCGAGACAAACTCGCTGATTGATCGCCTGGCAAACCAGTTCACCTGGACCATTCCAGAGCGGCCACGCACAGACCAACAGCAGCGCTGGTTTGAGCGCCATCCGGACTATCTGGTGCGGGTGTTCGAACGTGCCCGCCCTTACCTGCACCATATCGTCAGCGAGTTGGAAGCGCACGATATGCCACTGGAGCTCGCTTTGCTGCCGATAGTAGAAAGTGCGTTCGACCCATTTGCTTACTCTCACGGCAGGGCGGCAGGTTTGTGGCAGATCATCCCGGGCACCGGCCGGCGCTTCGGATTGCAACAAAATTGGTGGTATGACGGCCGTCGTGATGTTATCGCTGCGACGGATGCCGCACTTCAATATTTGCGCTTTCTCGCCGAACGTTACGATGGAGATTACGAGCTGGCCGTGGCTGCCTATAACTCCGGTGAAGGCACCGTTGATCGAGCGATCCGGCGTAATCGTAAAGCCGGAAAAGCAACCGACTTCTGGGCGTTGTCGCTGCCGAAAGAAACCGCCAGCTATGTACCCAAGTTGCACGCATTGGTAAGACAGGTGCGGTCCGCCGACGAGCGCGGACTCGAACTGCCACACATCGACGACAGAGCAGTGATCGCAAGCGTGGCCACCGGTGGTCAAATCGATCTGGCTCTGGCGGCAGAGCTGGCTGACATCAGTGTTGCTGAGCTGTACGCACTGAACCCCGGCTTTAACCAATGGGCAACCGCGCCGAAAGGCCCACATCGGTTAGTGGTACCGATCGCAACGGCGCCGTCTTTCACACAACAGCTCGACGCACTGCCCGCTAATCAGCGCATGCGCTGGAAGCGGCACCAAATCGCCGATGGCGAGACCTTGTCACACATCGCTGAGCAGTACGCGATCAGTACCGCCACCATTCGAGATGCCAATAACTTGCGCGGCTCGATGATACGCGCAGGACAATACCTCCTGATTCCAACCGCCACCCGCCCAATGAGCGATTACACGCACACCGCCGCTGCCCGGCTGCAAGCGAAGCAGTCGCGCAATCGTGGTGGCGGTAAACGCACCCACACAGTCACGGCGGGTGAGAGCCTGTGGACCATTGCGCAGCGATACAACGTCAGCACACGATCACTGGCCAGTTGGAACGGCATGGCCCCAAAAGACACGCTATCGGTTGGTCGCAAGCTGGTCGTCTGGCAGCAAACGACCGGCGGCGTGGCGGACGCTGCCAGTGGCGCTAACATGACCCGTAAGTTGCGCTATACCGTGCGCACCGGCGATTCGCTGGACCGCATTGCCAACCGCTTCCGCATTACCGTGCGCGATATCGCGCGCTGGAACAAACTGGATATCAACCGAATTCTACGACCCGGCCAGAGACTAACGTTATTCGTCGACGTGCGCCGGCAGTCAAGCTGACATCACAAGATTTAGAGGCACTACAGCATGGGATTTCTTAGCGGCAAACGCGCTCTGATTGTTGGACTGGCGAGCAAACGCTCCATTGCCTATGGCATTGCTGAAGCCATGCATCGCGAAGGTGCAGAATTGGCCTTCACCTATCAAAATGAGAAGCTCAAGGGGCGTGTCGAGGACATGGCTTCAGGCTTTGACTCATCGCTCACCTGCGAACTCGACGTGACCTCGGATGACAATATCACCGCGGTCTTCGACTACCTCGGCGAGCACTGGAATCGTCTCGATATCGTTGTCCATTCGGTTGGTTTCGCGCCTGGCGATCAGCTGGCCGGACGCTACGTCGATGCCGTCACACGTGAGGGCTATGCCATCGCCCATGACATCTCGGCCTATTCATTTTCGGCGTTGGCGAAGGCTGCGCAACCACTGATGCAAAGTAGCGACAACGGTGCGCTACTGACGTTGAGCTATCTGGGTGCCGTGCGTGCCATTCCGAATTACAATGTGATGGGGCTTGCCAAGGCCTCACTTGAGGCCAGCGTACGTTTTCTGGCCTCCGATCTGGGCGTAGAAGGCGTGCGAGTCAATGGAATCTCCGCCGGCCCGATCAAAACACTGGCGGCCTCTGGCGTTGGCGGCATTCGCAAGATGCTCAAACATTCAGAAGAAATGTCACCGATCAAACGCAACGTGACCATCGCTGATGTTGGCAATGCAGCAGCATTCCTGTGCAGTGACCTGGCAGCTGGGATTACCGGAGAAATTCTGTACGTCGACGGAGGCTACAGCCACGTCGGCATGTCAATCGACTGAGACGCTTGTTTGCTCACCCTCGAGGCGAGCGACAATCGCTGCGCAACAGGCATCGCCGAAGATATTGACCGAGGTTCGCGCCATATCGAGCACTCGATCAAACACCAGCAGTACACCGATCGCTTCTACCGGCAATCCGATGGCGGCCAGGATAATGGCAATCGCCACCAGCGAAGCAGATGGCACCCCGGCAACGCCAATCGACGTGAGCAACGCGATGACTACGATAGAAAATTGTGTCGCCAGCGTGAGATCGAGGCCATAAGCCTGCGCTAAAAACATCGCCGCCGTACATTCATACAATGCTGTGCCATTCATATTGACCGTTGCGCCCAGCGGCAATACGAAACTCGATACGCGTTTTGAAACACCTGCCCGATTTTCAGTGCAGTCCATCGTGACCGGCAAAGTCGCAGATGATGAAGAGGTCGAAAACGCGGTCAACATAGCGGGACTGAGTGCCTGAATCATCTGCCATGGCCGAATGCCGAAGACACGCAACAGCACGGACAACGTAATGAAACAATGCACAGCCAGTGCAAGCAAGACGACAAGGCTAAAGAACAGCAATGGGCGCGCCGCGTCAAAGCCTGTGATCGCAACCGTTTTGGCGACGAGTCCGAATACGCCGATGGGTGCAACTGCCATTACCAGTCCGGTAATGCGCATCATGATCGCCAATACGCCTTCCCAGAAATTCAAAAGCGTGTCGTGCTGTTCTTTGGGTAACTGGGAGAGTGCCCACCCAAATAGCAATGCAAAAAATATCAAGCCCAGCATTTGGCCATTGGCCGCTGCGGAGACAATATTCGGGGGTACCATGCGCAGGAAAATCTGCACGACATCACCAACCCCCTTCCCCTGCACCCGCTCGGCCACTGCACTGACATCGTCGGTCAGTGCCAGTTGTTCACCGATCGGATTACCGCTGGCGTCGTATCCAGGTCCGAAGGCATTCAAAAGCACCAGACCGACCAGAATGGCGAGCAAAGTCGTCGTGGCATAAAACGTCAGCGTTTTGCCGCCCAGGCGACCCAGGTTGCCAGAACCGCCAATACCGGCGACACCGACAATAATCGATGCCGTAATCAGCGGCACGATCAACATCTTCAACGCCTGCAGAAATAACGTGCCAATGAAGTCGAATAACGCTACCCAGGCGATGTCGACGAGTGGGATACGAGCATCGATACCACCGGCATTTTGAACCAGCCAACCGACAATCGCGGCGGCGGCAATCGCAATCAGAATCTGCCAGTGGAGTGCGAGTTTTTTCATTCTTCGCTATCGAACTCGATCATGTTGCCGATTTTGATACTGGCCTCATCTCGCAATGCCATAACCAATGCATTGAGTTGAGCATCGGCCGAGCGACGCGCCAACTGCTGGCGGGTTAGATCCAGCTGTTGCGCCGGTAGCTGTCCTGGGTCGCCAGCCTTTATGTCAGTCAGCCGATAGATAACGAAGCCAACGCCAGGCGCCTGCACACTGCCAACATACAGTGCATCATTCAGCAAGACGGCATCGAACGCCGCTGCAGACACTGCTGCGGGTACCTCCGGTGCACGACGGGTCACGAATGCCTTTTCGTTCAGCTGTGCGGATGAGTCGGCAAACACTTCCGCGAAGGCACTATCCGGCGCTGCCAGCAGGGTATCCAGTAGCGCTTGACCACTCTGAGTCGCAAGCGTCGTGGCCGCCTCGCGCTCCAACGTGGATTTGATCTGCTCAGCAACAGCCTCTAGCGGTTGCCGCCCTGCGGGCGTGCGCGCCGTGACACGAATCACCGCGGTACGATCATTGTCCAGCTGCACGTCACGCAATTGGCCTTCGCTGAGCGCCTGCTCGCCGAAAACCGCCGCATTGATCGCCTCGTTGACGCCAAACGGTAACGGACTGTCTGCCGTAAACTCCGCGGCGGTGCGGATTTCCATTCCCATGGCTGTCGCAATATCCTCAAGCGATTCTGCAGAGAACACCTGATCGGCCAGCTCTCCCTGCAACGAAAGCAACAGTGCAGATTCCTGGGATTGACGATAGCGCTGTTCCACCTCGCTACGCACACTCTGGAGTGTGGGCGGATCCCCCGCTCGCACCTCTTCAAGTCGCACGATGTGCAAACCAAATTCACTCTGCACGATATCGCTCAGCTCACCGGGCTGCATCGCAAAGATCGCCTCCTCGACGGGCGCCACGAAATCACCACGCCGCACCCAACCGAGGTCTCCGCCTTGCCGAGCGCTACCGCCATCCGCCGAAAACTCTTCGGCCAATGGTTCGAAGGCCTCGCCTGCATTCAGGCGTGCAAGGAGGTCTTGTGCCGTTGCGGTGGCCGCTGCCGGGTCTTCATCATTGCGCAAAAGAATATGTCGCGCACGACGTTCTTCCTCAGCCGCATAGTCCGCCTTGATTTCGTCGAAGTAGGCTGCCAGCGCCTCATCGCTGACCTCAACCTGAGACTGGGCCAGCGCAGGATCGACCAACAAATAGTCGACCATGGCACTCTCCGGCGTTTGGAAACGGGTGGGGCTGTCGTCGTAGTAAGCCTGTACCGCCTCTGCCTCAATCGTCACCTGATCGAGAAAACTGTCAACGGACACCGAAGCAAACTCCAGCTCACGCTCCTCATTGACCAATTCGATGAGCTCACGCACCTCGCCTGGTGTCATAAATGCCGACTCGCGCAGGCTGCCTGCGTACTGCGCCACCATCAAATCACGACGGATATTCGCTTCGAATCTGGCCGCAGTGATCCCCAAGCGCTGCGCGACGAGACGCTGGTAGGTGTCGCGGTCAAATTGACCGTCAACCTGAAAATCCGGCACCGCCCGTATTGCATCCGAGATTTGAGAATCGGAGACACGGTATCCCTGTTCCGTCAAATACTGCACCAGCACTTCATCGAGCACCGCCTGCTCCAGCGCGACACGTTGCAGCTGTTGTTGCAGCGCTGGCGTCAGGTCAATTTCGCCCAAACGCCCCAACTGCTCCTGCATGGCCGCATCAAAGCGTGACGGTGTTATTTCTTCACCATTGACCTTGGCGATAAACGGCGCCGGAGAGATCGTGTAATTCAAACCGGTGCCGGCGAGCAGTAACAGAATAATCGCCAGCATGATCTTGCCGGTCGTGCCGATGAGTCGTTCGCGGATGTCTTGCAACATGATGGATCAGGCCCTTGCGGGAGTTTGACTGACGTCAAAAATTCAAAAAAAAGCCGCCTGCATAGGAGGCGGCTTCATGTTCAATGGCGGAGTGGACGGGACTCGAACCCGCGACCCCCGGCGTGACAGGCCGGTATTCTAACCAACTGAACTACCACTCCTGGTTTGGTGGGTGCTGAGGGGATCGAACCCCCGACCTTCGCGGTGTAAACGCGACGCTCTTCCAGCTGAGCTAAGCACCCTGTTCCGGCGCAGCAAACTGGAAGAAACGCGTTCCTCGCCGCTGCGAAGGCGCGCTAGTTTACGGCATCCTTCAGGGCTTTGCCAGCCTTGAAAGACGGCACATTACTGGCCTTGATTGGAATCTCCGCGCCAGTCTGCGGGTTGCGACCCATGCGCGCTGCACGATGCTTGACAGTGAACGTACCAAATCCGACCAGTGACACACTGTCACCCTTTTTCAAGGTGCCGGTAATGGCATCCAGAACGCTATCGACTGCCTTGCCAGCATCCGCTTTAGAAAGATCTGCAGCGTCTGCCACTGCGTCAATGAGATCGCCTTTGTTCATAAACTTTTGTTTCCTGAAAGTTGTCCGTGCCGATCACTGCTGATTCGGCGTTCCCCCAGCACACAACGATTGCCGTGCACCGCTAACCGCTGGTGTTATAGCAAGCCGCGAAAACGACTGTCAATAAACTGTCCGGGTACGCACAAACCGCACTAATGTGCAATCACTGTCGGTGTTTCGTCGTCATCGCCGCCCGTATCCGTTGACTCCGCCGCAGACTGATCTACCGGCGTCGGCACGCGCTGCAAGGCAAGCTGTAATACCTCGTCGATCCATTTCACTGGAACAATCTCCAGCTTGCCCTTGATGTTCCTCGGAATATCGGCAAGGTCCTTCTCATTATCTTGCGGAATCAGCACTTTCTGAATGCCGCCTCGATGGGCTGCCAACAATTTTTCCTTCAGTCCGCCGATCGGTAGAACCTCACCTCGCAGTGTGATCTCGCCGGTCATTGCCACTTCGGCACGCACCGGAATACCGGTCAGCGCTGAGACCAATGCCGTGCACATACCCACCCCTGCGCTGGGTCCATCTTTCGGGGTTGCGCCCTCCGGGACATGAATATGGACATCATTCTTTTGATGGAAATCATCTGCCAGACCCAACGATTCGGTGCGTGAACGCACTACGGTCATCGCCGCCTGAATGGACTCTTTCATCACATCGCCCAGTTGCCCGGTCTGCGTCATGCGTCCTTTGCCTGCAACAATGGCCGCCTCGATCGTCAGCAACTCACCACCGACCTGCGTCCAGGCAAGGCCCGTGACCTGACCGACCTGATCACTCTCTTCTGCAATGCCATAACGATGACGACGTACGCCAAGGAACTTGTCGATATTGCGCGGCGTAATGCTGACACGGCGCTTGCGCTTGTCCAGCAACAAGCGCTTGACTGCCTTGCGGCAAAGCTTGGAAATTTCACGCTCCAGGCTGCGCACACCCGCCTCGCGAGTATAGTGTCGAATGATGTCGGTCAACGAAGCCCTCGACACGCTGATCTCAGCGTCTTTCAGACCATTCTCACGAATCTGCTTCGGCAGCAGATAACGCTCTGCAATCGCCAGCTTCTCATCTTCGGTATACCCGGGAATGCGGATGACCTCCATCCGGTCAAGTAAGGGGCCCGGAATATTCATGCTGTTCGCCGTGCAGACAAACATCACGTCGGACAAATCAAAATCGACTTCCAGATAGTGATCGTTGAACGCATTATTTTGTTCTGGATCCAGAACCTCGAGCAGTGCGGAAGACGGATCCCCTCTAAAATCCATCGCCATTTTGTCGATTTCATCGAGCAGGAACAGCGGATTACGGTTTTTTACCTTGGCCAGATTCTGAATCACCTTGCCCGGCATCGAGCCGATGTAGGTACGGCGATGGCCACGAATCTCGGCCTCATCCCGCACACCCCCTAACGACATACGGACAAATTTGCGGTTGGTCGCACGCGCAATGCTCTTGCCCAGCGAGGTTTTGCCGACGCCCGGTGGGCCAACCAGACACAGGATCGGGCCTTTGAGTTTCTTGACGCGCTGCTGCACGGCCAAATACTCCAGGATGCGCTCCTTGACCTTATCCAGACCGTAGTGATCTTCTTCGAGCACCTGCTCGGCAAGCGCCAAATCACGATGAATTTTGCTACGCTTTTTCCATGGCGACTTCACAAGCCAATCGATGTAGTTGCGCACCACGGTCGCTTCGGCGCTCATCGGCGACATCAACTTGAGTTTATTCAGCTCGGACGTCGCCTTCTCCAGTGCCTCTTTGGGCATACCGGCGTCGGCAATTTTCTTTTCCAGGTCCGCCAGCTCGTTCGGCGCATCGTCCATTTCACCGAGCTCTTTTTGAATGGCCTTCATCTGCTCATTCAAATAGTACTCACGCTGGCTGCGCTCCATCTGTTGTTTGACCCGGCCGCGAATACGTTTTTCGATCTGCAGCAGATCGATCTCACCTTCGATCATCGACAGCACATGCTCCATGCGCCCTTTGACGTCGTTGATCTCGAGGATTTTTTGTTTGTCAGACAGCTTCAGTGCCATATGCGCCGCGACGGTATCGGCCATCCGACCTGGCTGCTCAATGCCACTGAGCGACGTCAAAATCTCGGGTGGCACTTTTTTGTTGAGTTTTACGTAGTGCTCAAACTGCGAAATGATCGAGCGGCTCAGTACATCGACCTCACGTTCATCAAACCGCTCGTCCTCATCCAGCACGGTAATTTCAGCGGCAAAGTGAGGCCCAACATGCAATTTGTCGATCTGAGCACGCGCGCCGCCCTCAACCAGCACCTTCACGGTGCCATCGGGCATCTTTAGCAACTGCAAGATGGTGGCTAGCGTACCGATTTCATACAGGTCGTTGGGCTGTGGATCATCCAGGTCCGCACTGCGTTGTGCCACCAGCAGAATTTCCTTGCTGGCGTCCATCGCCAGATCGAGCGCCACCTTGGATTTATCGCGTCCAACGAATAACGGGATGACCATGTGTGGGTATACCACCACATCACGCAACGGCAGGACGGGGATCAGCGAACGCTGGTCGTCCTGAAACAGGCTCTCGGTCTCTTGGTCGCTCACAGGCGCATACCTTTGTGTCTATGACACCGCGTCATACCAACGCGGTGAGACGCAGGTAGTCATCGGTGGGGCTTAATCGGATCCGGTCGCTCGCGGCTCGTCAACGCCACCCACATCATCCGATTCGTAGATGATATAGGGCGCATTCTCACCGACAACCACCGCCTCATCGACCACGACCTTGGTCGCGTTAGTCAACGAGGGCAATTCATACATGGTGTCGAGCAGTACGTTTTCAAGGATCGTGCGTAGTCCACGT
This sequence comes from Pseudomonadota bacterium, assembly GCA_039187375.1. Classification (GTDB taxonomy): domain Bacteria; phylum Pseudomonadota; class Gammaproteobacteria; order Steroidobacterales; family Woeseiaceae; genus CALBPI01. The sequence continues at coordinate 823 of JBCCZN010000042.1, read as the reverse complement.
GCTCCCGTTTTGCGCTCCATTGCCTTACGCGCAACGGCACGTAACGCATCCGGACGAAACTCAAGCTCCACACCTTCCATATCAAACAGCTTACGGTACTGTTTGGTCAGCGCATTACGAGGCTCAACCAAAATCGTGACAAGCGCATCCTCATCAAGCTCTTCAAGCGTCGCAACCACAGGCAGACGACCAACAAACTCTGGAATGAGTCCGAATTTAATCAGGTCTTCCGGCTCCACGTCGTGCAGCAGCTCGCCAATCACACCGTCATCGTCTTGCGGTTTCACATCCGCGACAAAACCAATTCCGCTCTTGGTGGAGCGATTGCGAATGATCTTCTCAAGACCTGCGAACGCACCGCCGCAAATAAACAGGATATTGGAGGTGTCGACCTGCAGAAACTCCTGCTGTGGGTGCTTGCGACCACCCTGTGGCGGCACCGATGCGACGGTACCCTCGATCAGTTTCAACAGTGCCTGCTGAACACCCTCACCCGAGACATCACGGGTAATCGACGGGTTATCTGACTTGCGTGAAATTTTGTCGATTTCATCGATATAGACAATACCGGTCTGGGCTTTCTCGACATCGTAATCGCACTTCTGCAAAAGCTTCTGAATGATGTTTTCGACATCTTCACCCACATAGCCCGCTTCGGTCAGGGTGGTGGCATCCGCAATGGTGAACGGCACGTTTAATAGACGCGCCAACGTCTCTGCAAGCAGTGTCTTACCGCAACCGGTGGGGCCGACAAGCAAGATGTTGCTCTTCGCAAGCTCCACCTCGTCCTTACCGCGATCCGATGCTTTGCTTTCAAGGCGCT
>JBCCZN010000041.1:0-17482 GCA_039187375.1 Pseudomonadota bacterium | reverse complement strand
GTCAGTATTGGTGAGGATGCACAGGGTGAGGTGACGATTACTGTGGGTCATGGCAATGGTAGTTACCGCGGCCACGGTATTAGCACAGACATCGTTGAAGCGAGCGCGCGGGCCTGGCTGGATGTGACAAACCGAATTTTGCGTCGACGTCAACGCGGCATTGAAGACGAACAGCCGCCGCAAAAACGCGCGACGGTTTAGCGATGACGATGACCGCGACGCTGTTTGACAAACTCTGGCAACAACATGTTGTAACGCCGCAATCGGACGATCAGCCGGCAGTACTGTATATCGATTTACATCTGATTCATGAAGTCACCTCGCCGCAGGCCTTCGGAGTCTTGCGAGAGCGCGGTTTACCGGTGCGTCGCCCGGATCGCACGTTGGCTACGATGGATCATTCGACGCCGACCTCGCCGGTGCGCACCTTAGCTGACATCAACGTTGTCGGCGAGGCTGCGGCGGGGCAAATCCGACAGATGATCAGCAATTGCAGAGAATTCGGTATCGAGTTGCACGGATTCGATCGAGACACACGCGGCATCGTACATGTCATCGGACCGGAGCTGGGTGCGACACAGCCTGGTAAGACGATCGTTTGCGGCGATAGTCATACGTCGACGCATGGTGCGTTCGGCGCACTCGCATTTGGTATCGGTACCACCGAAGTCGGTCACGTATTGGCGACGCAGTGCTTGTTGCAACGCAAGCCGCGTTCAATGGCCATCAATGTTGAGGGTGCCCTGCCCGCAGGTGTCAGCGCCAAAGATCTCATTCTCGCGATCATCGGCAAGATCGGCGTAGATGGCGGCACGGGGCATGTGCTCGAGTATCGTGGCAACGCCATTCGCGCTCTGGATATGGCCGGTCGTATGACCGTATGCAACATGTCGATTGAAGCCGGTGCAAGAGCCGGATTGATCGGCCCGGACGAGACGACTCTGGATTATCTGCGTGGCCGTCCAATGGCACCAACTGGCGCGGCACTCAACGCGGCCGCCGAGAAATGGTTGGCACTGAATACCGATGATGGTGCTGCATTTGATCGGGAGGTGACGATTGATGCCAGCGTGTTGGCGCCAATGATCACCTTCGGTACCAATCCCGGAATGGTTGTACCAGTCGATGCGGCCCTGCCCACCCGGCCCGCCGATGGGATTTGGGATCGTGCGCTGGATTACATGCAGTTCGAGGCGGGCAAGCCCATTCAAGGCAAACCGGTCGACGTGGTGTTCGTAGGCAGCTGTACCAATGCCCGATTAGAAGATTTGCATGACGCCGCCAGTGTTTTACGTGGTCGGCGTGTTGCCGACGGTGTACGAATGTTGGTGGTGCCAGGTTCGCAGAAAATTAAGGAACAAGCCGAACAAGTTGGCCTACACGACGTGTTTCTGTCAGCGGGCGCCGAGTGGCGTGAGTCCGGCTGCTCAATGTGCCTGGGCATGAACGGTGACACCGTAGGCAGTGGCCAGCTCGCAATCAGCACCAGTAATCGCAATTTTGAGGGCCGTCAGGGCAAAGGTGCGCGCACTGTTTTGGCAAGCCCTGCAACGGCTGCGGCCAGCGCAATCGCCGGCGCCATCGCCGATCCGCGCGCCTATCTGGAGCGTGCCTCATGAAACCGTTTGACTCGATACGCTCACATACCGCGGTCTTGCCACGTACTGACGTGGACACGGATCAGATCATTCCCGCTCGTTTCTTGACCACGACAACGCGCGAGGGACTCGGAGAGAGTCTATTCGCAGATTGGCGCTATGCGCCGGACGGTCAACCTAATCCAGAATTCGAACTCAATCAGCCGGTGCACCAAAGTGCGCTCGTTTTAGTTGCGGGTAGAAACTTTGGCTGTGGCTCATCGCGAGAACACGCACCGTGGTCGCTGGTTGACTATGGCTTTCGTGTCGTGATCAGCACCGAAATTGCTGACATATTCCGTTCCAACTCACTCAAGAACGGGCTACTGCCAATAGTGGTACCCGACGCTATCGCCCAAGCACTGCTGAAGGGCAGTTGTCAGGTCGAGATCGATCTGCAGTCTCAACATCTTAGGTTCGATTCGGCAACAGGCCCGATCGAGTTTCATTTTGAGATTGATGGGTTTGCCAAACACTGTTTGTTGAACGGCATTGATCAGTTGGGATTTCTGCTTGAGCAAAAACCAGCAATCGAAGCGTTCGAAAAAACCGCTCACGGTACCAGCACGATATGAGCGCGCACATTGTCCTGCTGCCTGGTGATGGGATCGGTCCCGAGGTCATGGCGGTTGCGAAGCGCATTGTGGATGCTGCTGCGTCACTCGCTGATCTTAAAATCCAGTGCAGCACCGAGTTGATCGGCGGCGCCGCGATTGATGCCACCGGCGTGCCGTTACCGGAAACCAGTGCAACAGCTTGTCGACAAGCCGATGCAGTGTTGCTAGGCGCTGTCGGTGGCCCACAATGGCATGCACAGGAAATCGCCAAACGCCCTGAAGGCGGGTTGTTACAACTTCGCGCACTGCTCGGCACATTTGCCAATTTGCGACCGGTCAAACCACACGCCGCCACCATTGATGCCTCACCATTGAAACCCGCCCTTTTGCACAACGTCGACATCATGGTCGTGCGGGAACTGACCGGTGGCATCTACTTCGGTGACAAAACCGAGGGCGATACGCACGCAGCTGACGTCTGCGAATACACCGCCGATGAGATTGCCAGGACTGTTCGTGTGGCCGGTCGATTAGCGCGGCAACGAGACGGCAAGGTAACCTCAGTTGACAAGTCCAATGTGTTGGCAACTTCGCGTTTGTGGCGTCGTGTGTGCAACGAGGTCATAGCAGATGAATTTCCGGACGTCACGCTTGAGCATCTGCTAGTCGATGCGGCGGCCATGCACCTGTTGTCACGACCAGCGCAGTTCGACGTATTGGTCACAGAAAATATGTTTGGTGACATCCTGACCGACGAGGCGTCGATGCTGGCCGGATCTATGGGGCTGCTGCCATCCGCATCACTGGGCGAACAACGGACCGAGCACGGATTGGTCGGTTTGTATGAGCCCATCCATGGTTCAGCACCCGATATTGCCGGTCAAGGCATCGCCAATCCTTGCGGGATGATTGCAAGCGTCGCGATGATGTTCCGATATAGCTTCGGCGCCGCCAATCTGGCGGCAAGCATCGAATCGGCGATAGCAGCCGCGCTTAACGATGGCATAGCAACACCCGATCTGGGTGGCACGAATACGACCGCGCAGATGGGCGAGGCCATCGTCAGTCACCTTGTCTGATCTAAGCCGTTGCACGTTGTTTGGCCTGTTGCGCGTCCGTCAGGAACGAGCGAATCATTTCGTAGAGTGGTTCGACATCAATCAGAAACCCATCGTGACCGTGTTCGCTGTCGAGTATTTCGTAACGTGAATTGGCGATCGCATCAGCGATAAACGCTTGCTCTCTTGGTGGATACAGTACGTCTGAATTCACCGAGACCACCAGCGATGGACAACTGATTCGTGCAAGTACCGACCGGGTTGAACCGCCGCGCCCTCGTCCCAAGTCGTGGTTATCCATCGCCTGGGTCAATCGATAATAGCTTGCTGCATCAAAACGACCCACCAGTTTGCGTCCCTGGTATTGCAAATAGGAAGCCACGCTGTAGTCGTGTTGGTCGCCCGCTTCCCGGCCAAAACGGTGATCAAAGTTACTCCAGCTGCGATAGCTCACCATTGCCATCATCCGCGCAGCAGCCAAACCCGCCTGTGGGCGCCGATCGTCGGTATACAGACCACCCTCCCACGCCGGATCGGCGGCGATGGCTGCACGTTGTGATTCGGAAATGCCAATGCACCACGCAGAGTGTTGTGCCGAGGTGCCCACGGCGATCAGACCGCCGACACGTGCATCGGTTACGGCCCACTCAAGCGCTTGCATGCCGCCCAATGACGGACCGACGACGGCCTGGATATAGGTGACGCCCAAATGGTCTAGCAACAGCCGCTGTGCGCCCACCATGTCGCGAATATTGATCTGCGGAAATCCGAGCCCGAAACGCTTGCCATCCGTGCGGTATGAAAACGGCCCGGAGCTGCCATAGCATCCACCGAGCACGTTCGAGCACACGACAAACCAACGTTCGGTGTCGATGGTCGCACCGGGCCCAACCAGACCCGGCCACCAGTCGTCAACATCAGCGGAACCGGTGAGCGCATGACAGACGACCACCACATTGCTGCGCGCCGCATTTAACCTGCCCCAGGTTCGATAGGCGATCTGAACGTCCGGCAACGCCTCCCCCGACTCAAGCGCAAAAGGTCCCGGCAGATGCAGCACCCGCGTCAGATCCGACACGGGTGCCGCACTGGTGACAGACGGCGTGCTCATCAAGCTGCTGCCGCACTCCGTGAGCGTTTAAACGACTGCGCGAAATCAGCTTTGATATCCTCGATATGTTCGATTCCTACCGAGACACGAATCATGTCCGGCAAGACGCCGGTGTCGCGTTGCTCTGCTTCCGACAGCTGTTGATGTGTCGTGCTGGAAGGATGAATCACCAGAGTTTTGGCATCCCCCACGTTCGCAAGATGACTTGCCAACTCAACGTTGTCGATGAATCGCTGGCCTGCTTCACGGCCACCGCGAATACCGAATGTCAGCACCGCGCCAAATCCATTGTTCAGGTAACGCTTGGCCTTCTCGTGATGGGCATGTGAATCAAGGCCCGGATAGTTAACGTAGGCCACATCCGCTTGCTGCTCCAGCCATTGCGCGAGCGCCAACGCATTGTCTACATGCCGTTGCGCACGCAAGGACAGAGTCTCGAGGCCCTGCAGCAAAAGGAACGCATTGAATGGACTTTGCGATGGCCCAAAGTCACGCAAGCCTTCAACCCGCGCGCGGATGATGAACGCAATATTGCCAAAGTCCGAGTCGGTGCCGAAGACATCGCTGAATACCAAACCGTGGTAACCGGGAGACGGTTCACTAAACAACGGAAATTTGCCGGTACCCCAATCAAAACGTCCGGCGTCGACAATGACCCCACCGATCGACGTGCCATGCCCGCCAATCCACTTGGTTGCTGACTGCACTACGATATCCGCGCCGTGATCAATCGGTCGGCAGACGTAGCCTGCGCAGCCCAGCGTGTTATCGACGATAAACGGAATTCCATGGCGATGTGCTAAATCTGCCAAAGCTTGGAAATCGGGAATGTCGAAGCCCGGGTTGCCGATGGCCTCGACGTAAATCGCTTTTGTGTTGTCATCAATCGCCGCTTCATAGTCGGCGATGTTGTCCCCTTCGACAAAGTGAACATCGATACCCAGTCGCGGTAGCGATACCTTGAACTGGTTGTAGGTTCCTCCATAGAGCGAGGTACCAGAGACAATGTTGTCACCGGCCTGCGCGATTGTCGTAATTGCGAGGAATTGTGCCGCCTGCCCACTGGCGGTCGCCAAGGCGGCTACCCCGCCCTCCAACGCTGCGACTCGTTGCTCAAACACATCGGTTGTTGGGTTCATCAAGCGCGTGTAGATATTGCCAAACTCCTGCAGCGCAAACAGGCGCGCACCGTGATCGGCATCATCGAACGTATAGGAAGTGCTTTGATAGATCGGCACTGCACGCGCATTGGTGCCAGGCGCCGGAGTCTGACCTGCATGTAATTGCAGCGTGTCGTAGTGAAGCTTGCTGGTATCGAGAGTCATGATATTCCCTGTCGTCGTTGACCAATAAAAAACCGTTGTCACAGGCTTTGCCTGAAGACAGACCGCTCGTCGATCGGAACTCTTACAAAGGAAGCAGCGCGCTGGCAGGTGATGGGTTGGCCCTGTCCCGCTTGGGGATGCCAATACCGCTCATCTGCCGCAGGTGCATGCACCGTGAGTAGGAGTTGGCACCTTGCACACGGGTTAGGTAAGCAGGTTGCCCCGGCTTCAAAGGGCCTGTCCCTCCGCCGGTCTCGATGAGATGCGGCGATGGTGGCATTTTGGCCGCCAAAGTCAAGCCCTATTTCGTCGACCCCGCGACAGCTGATGAGTGGTTGTTTATTGCATGCCGGCACTGTAGACTGCGATAATGTATTAACACGCTAATACGTTATTACAATGAAACCCAATCGCGAAGAGTCGCCACGGCGGCAACTAATGGCCCGCAAACACCTCGCTCAAGCGTTCACGGCACTCGATGACGTAGCACAGACGCAGGCACTGTTGACTGACTTGTGTACGCCGGCTGAGCTTCAGGCACTAGCTGACCGTTGGCAGGTCGTTCAACTATTAAAAAAAGGCCTTGCCTACCGTGCGATCAATGCCCAAACCGGTGTGAGCGTCACGACAGTCGGGCGTGTCGCGCGATTCATGAGCGACGGCGCCGGTGGCTACGATGCGGCGCTGACGGCGATTGAACGCAACGGACGCTAAAAATGAGTAATACCGCAACGCGGCTGCAAATTGCCGTTCAGAAATCCGGCCGCTTAACGGATAAATCTCTAGACCTGCTCGCTCGATGCGGGTTGCGTTTTCGCAAAAGTAAAGATCAGCTATTCTGCTACGGCGAGAACATGCCCATCGATTTGCTACTTGTCAGAGATGACGATATTCCAAGACTGGTGGGCGAAGAGATCTGCGATCTGGGTATCGCGGGTTTGAACATCATCGAGGAGAATCGCCTTGATGGCACCTTTGCTGGCAGTGCGCCGTATCACGAACGTTTCCGTCTGGGATTCGGCCAATGCCGTTTATCGCTGGCAACCAACCGCGGCACAGTCTGGGCAGGGCCACAGATGCTTGCGGGCCAGCGAATCGCCACCAGCTATCCTGGTCTGACTCGCCAGTTCCTGATCGATAACGGTGTAGAGGCGGAAGTGGTGTATCTATCGGGCTCGGTCGAGATCGCCCCGCGTCTTGGCACCGCAGACTACATCTGTGATCTGGTTTCTACCGGTTCGACATTGGCCGCCAATCAACTGGATGAGCTGCACACGATCCTGCACAGCGAGGTGTCCTTGATCCAAACCAATGCCGCGCTGCCAGAGGGTAAAGCACAGTGGATTGATCGACTATTACAGCGGATGCAAGGCGTCATGCAGGTCAGCGAGAGCAAGTACATCATGCTGCATGCGCCAAGGTCTGCACTCGCTACCATTCGGGATATCCTGCCTGGCACCGAAGCGCCGACGGTGCTGCCGCTGGACGGACTCGACGGGCGTATCGCCGTCCATGCCGTGTGTCGTGAGAACATCTTCTGGGAGACGCTGGAGAGTCTCAAAGAGGCGGGCGCCAGCTCGATTCTGGTGTTGCCTGTCGAGAAAATGCTGGCATGAGCCTGACCCGCTATCACTGGCCCGAGCTGTCACTCACAGAGCAGCAACGTGTATTGCTGCGACCGGCGATCAGCGACACGACAGCGTTGCGTCGCACTGTCGATGACATTATCGCGACCGTGCGCAGCCGTGGCGACGCTGCCCTGCGCAACTATGCATTGCAATTTGATGGTGTGAGGCTCGAGACACTGCGCGTGAGTCAGAGCGAATTTGATGCCGCAGCGGAAGCCCTGTCACCCATTCAACGCGATGCGATTGAACAGGCGGCCGACAACATTCGGCGCTTTCACGCAGAGCAATTGCCGCAACCGATTGCGATTGATACGCGTCAAGGCATGCGTTGTGAACGTATATCCCAACCACTGGAACGTGTGGGTTTGTATGTACCGGCAGGCACCGCGCCCTTGCCCTCTGCGGCGCTGATGCTATCGATACCCGCCGCGATCGCGCAATGCCCGGTGCGCGTGCTGTGTGCACCGACGAATGCCGATGGCAACATCGACCCAGCCATTCTATTTGCAGCGCAGGTTGGCGGTGTGCGAGACGTCTTTAAAGCCGGCGGTGCGCAAGCGATCGCCGCAATGGCTTATGGCACGGAGTCGATAACAAAGGTGAACAAGATCTTTGGACCCGGCAACGCCTATGTCACCGCAGCCAAGGCTGCGGTTGCCGATGATCCACTGGGTGCGGCGCAGGACATGCCAGCTGGCCCATCGGAAGTGCTCGTGATCGCAGATGCCGGTGCGCAGCCGGAAGATGTCGCGGCAGATTTACTCTCTCAAGCAGAGCATGGTAAGGACTCTCAGGTGTTGTTGATCGCGCTGGCAGATGCGCCCATCGATGCGATTGTCTCGGCGACTGAAGAACAACTGGCACGGTTACCGCGTCAGCACATCGCCGCCGCAGCACTTGCCAATAGTGCGATCATTACCGTCGAGAGTATCGATTCTGCGATCGAGGTGAGCAATCTCTATGCACCGGAGCACCTGATCCTCAACGTCGAGGCTGCGCGCCAATACCTGCCTCAGATCCGAAATGCTGGCTCTGTGTTCCTCGGACCCTGGACACCCGAGTCGCTTGGCGATTACTGCAGCGGCACCAATCATGTTTTACCCACCTACGGCTACGCCAATACGTTTAGCGGGCTGGGTGTAGACCAATTCATGCGCCACATGACCGTACAGGAGGCCTCGGCGCACGGGCTGCAACAAATCGGACCGGTCGCCGTCACGCTCGCTGAGCTTGAGGGACTGGAGGCGCACGCACAGGCAGTACGTACCCGTCTAGCGAGGCTGACCACGTGAGCCTGACCCAACTGGCGCGGCCGGAGGTTCTCGATCTGGTCGCCTATCAACCGGCCAACTACGAGGCGGGACTGGTGCGGCTAAACGCAAATGAAGCCCCGTGGCGCAGCAGCCAGGATCATTGCGACAGACCACTCAATTACTACCCACCGGCCCGCCCTGGTGCATTAGCTAAGCAACTAGCTGAGTTGTATGGCGTCAGCGGCGACGAGGTGTTCGTCACGCGCGGCACGAGCGAAGCCATTGATCTGATGATTCGGTGTTTTTGCCGGCCCGGTGTCGATCACGTCGTCATTTGCCCTCCAACGTTCGGCATGTATGAGGTTTACGCTGGTATCCAAGGCGCCCGGATTAGTCGTATCCCATTACAGGGCGATGCACTGAGATTGCCGGTCGATTCAATTGTGCAACGGTGGGATGACACGACGCGACTGGTGTTCGTCACCACGCCCAACAACCCAACCGGCCACAGTCTTGATGTCAAGGACATCGAGCGTTTGGCGATCGAGCTCTCCGGTACCGGTATCGTCGTGATTGATGCCGCCTACGTCGAGTTCGCAAACCCGGAGGCTCTGATGCACCTGTTACGGCACGACAATGTCGTGGTGTTACGCACACTATCCAAGGCGTTCGGTCTTGCAGGCGTGCGCTGCGGCGCACTGATCGGAAACCCCACGCTACTCAACTTGGTTGAAAAAGTCATGCCGCCGTACGCGCTACCCACACCGACTATCGAGCAGTCCATTGCGGCTCTGCTCAGCGATGGATTTGCCCGTATGCCACAAAGAATCGCAACGCTGATCGGCGAGCGCGAGCGCATGCGCCAGTCGCTCGCAAACCTGGCTTGCGTGGCACGGGTTTATCCGAGCGATGCCAATTTTCTACTGGTGCAGTGCCATCAGCCACACACGGTACTCACTGCCGCACGCGACGCGGGTATTTTGTTGCGAGACTTCTCGAATAACCCGCTCACACCCAACGCCGTGCGTATTACCATCGGCGGTGCGCAGACTAACGACTCGTTGTTGGCAGCCATGGCGGGCATCGAAGAGCAGGCTTTACCATGAGCACACCGATGTCAGTTCTGTTTATAGATCGCGATGGCACGCTGATCAAAGAGCCTGCTGATGAGCAAGTGGATCGCATCGACAAGGTGGCCCTCGTCGAGAATGTGATGCCGGCCCTGCGGGAGCTCATAGCGGCAGGCTTCCGTCTGGTGTTAGTGAGCAATCAGGATGGCCTGGGCAGCGACCGTTTTCCGCAATCAGATTTTGATGCGCCGCATGACTTCATGTTATCCCTGTTTGCATCGCAAGGTATTACATTCGACGAACAGTTCATTTGTCCGCACTTGCCTGATGAGCGCTGCGGCTGTCGCAAGCCACGCACCGGCCTACTGACAACCTATTTGGCCAGCAACACGCTGGATTTATCTCGTTGCGCGGTGATTGGTGATCGCCGCTCCGACATGGATCTGGCCACTGCACTCGGTGTTCGGGGTTTTCAGATAGACGCGGACATGGGCTGGTTGGACATCGCGCATGAACTGGTCACTCAACCCCGTCGAGCTGAGCGCTGCCGCACGACTAATGAAACCCGTATTCTCGCGCGTGTCGATCTGGATGCTGTATCACCACAGCGCATTCAAACCGGGCTCGGCTTTCTCGACCATATGCTCGAGCAATTAGGCAAACATGGCGGTTTCGCTCTGATGCTGGATTGTCAGGGAGATTTGCATATTGATGATCACCACAGCGTTGAGGATATTGCGATCACATTGGGCGAAGCCTTGAAGGCAGCATTGGGTAACAAGAGCGGAATTGGCCGCTATGGATTTGTATTGCCTATGGATGAGACGCAGGCCAGTGCAACGGTTGATCTATCAGGACGACCGGCATTCAAGATGAACTGGCAGCCCACTCGTGAACAAGTGGGGGGCATCGCCGTGGAGATGTTTCCACATTTCTTTCTGTCCTTGAGTCAGGCATTGGGCGCTGCGATCCATCTGCAGGTATCCGGAGAGAACATGCACCATCAGGTTGAGGCCTGCTTCAAAGCGGTTGGGCGCGCATTGCGCCCTGCTCTGGCCCGCAGCGGCACAGAGCTGCCAAGCACCAAAGGGCTACTGTAGTGACAACGCGTGTTGTAATAGTTGGCTCGGGCGGCGCCAATATCGCATCGCTATTCGCTGCGCTGTCACGCATTGGTGTCGAGGCCACGTTGTCGACAGACGCAGCGACGATCACCAATGCAACCCACGTCATCCTGCCGGGCGTCGGCGCAGCGGCGGCTGCAATGCAAACACTTAAAAAGCTTGAGCTGAGTGACGTACTGCTGCGTCTCACGCAACCCGTACTCGGTATCTGCCTGGGCATGCAATTACTGGCGTTACAGTCAGATGAAGATGATGCGCGATGTCTGGGCATTACCGAAGATCGGGTTCAAAAAATACCTGGTACCACGACCCGACCGGTGCCGCACATGGGATGGAATACGGTGCAACACGATGGTACGCACCCGCTGACACGCGGCATCACACAAGAGAGCTTTTTCTATTTCGTCCACAGTTACGCGATCTCTCCTGGCGATTCGATGATCGGTCAATGCCATTACGGCATCGATTTTGCTGCCATTGTTGCCAAAGACAACTATATGGGTACGCAATTTCATCCTGAACGTTCTGCGACCGCCGGGTCATTACTGCTACAAAATTTCATTGCGATAACCTGATGATAGTCATTCCCTCCATCGATATTCTCGATGGTCGTTGCGTGCGGTTGACACACGGCGACTATGCGCAGGAGACGCGCTATGACGTCGATCCAGTCAATCTGGCGCAGCACTACGCCACGCTTGGCGTCGGTTTGTTGCATGTCGTGGATCTTGACGGCGCGAAGGCCAAACACCCCGTGAACGTCGATCTGCTGCAGCGCATTGCCGCAATCAAGGGTTTGGCAGTGCAAAGCGGCGGTGGCATTCGAAGTGCTGAACATCTGGACAGTCTGCTGGAGGTCGGTATTTCACGCGTCGTAATCGGCTCATTGGCGATTTCACAGCCCGACCTGGTGTCCTCCTGGTTGCGACGCTATGGCAGTGAACGCATCGTTCTGGCATTGGATGTACGCGTCGATGACACCGGTCGTGCGCTGGTCTGCACCGATGCCTGGACACGAACGACTGACAAAACTCTGGAGCAGACCATCGAGCGTTTTTTGCTGGATGGCCTGGTGCACTTGCTGTGCACCGATATCAGTCGCGATGGTGCGATGAATGGTCCGTCCGTGCCGCTCTATGAACGGCTCATGCACCAATTCCCAGAAATTGACATTCAGGCGTCCGGTGGTGTGTCCGGGTTACACGATCTGTTACGGCTGAAAAAAGCAGGCCTCAATGCTGCCATTACCGGCAAAGCACTGCTCGAGGGGCGGATCACTGATGAGGAGATACGCGCATTTTAACCCGACGCATCATCCCCTGCCTTGATGTTCGTGACGGTCGCGTCGTGAAAGGCGTGCAGTTCGCCAATCATCGGGATATGGGTGGCATTCTCGAATTGGCTGAACGTTATGCCGATGACGGTGCCGATGAACTGGTCTTCTATGACATCACCGCAAGCCCCGACGGCCGCACGGTTGATCGCAACTGGATTTCCCGTGTGACTGAAGTGCTGGATATTCCGTTTTGTGTCGCCGGAGGCATTCGCAGCATTGATGATGCAGAAGGCGTATTGAATCGCGGTGCAGACAAAATTTCGATTAATTCGCCAGCACTGGAGTGTCCCGATCTGATCGATACACTGGTTACCCGGTTCGGTTCTCAGTGCGTTGTCGTGGGCATCGACAGCCGCTTCGACGGAGCCGACTGGGTAGTTCACCAATACAGCGGCGACCCTGACAAAATGCTGCAATCACATCGTCGCACACTCGATTGGGTCAACGAGGTGCAATCGCGCGGTGCCGGGGAAATCGTGCTCAATTGCATGAATCAGGATGGCGTTCGTCGCGGTTTCGATCTCGAGCAACTGGCAGCCGTTCGCGAGATAGCCGACGTGCCGCTGATCGCATCCGGTGGTGCCGGCAACACGATGCACTTTATCGACGTATTCGAACAAGCTAGGGTAGACGGCGCACTCGCAGCCAGCGTATTTCACACCGGAGAGTTGCCGGTGCCAGTGCTCAAAGCTGCGCTAATCGAAGCTGGCTTACCCATCAGACCACCATCCAAGCACCTTGCGGTGGAGACGCCAAATGAGTGACATTCTGACAGTGTTGAGCGAGACCATTGATCGTCGACTATCAACATCGGACGCAAGTACAAGCTACACCGCCGAGCTTGCCAGTGCTGGGCCGACGCGTGTGGCGCAAAAAGTCGGTGAAGAAGGTGTCGAATTGGCACTGGCCATCGCGATGAATTCACGTAGCGATGCCATCAACGAGGCCGCTGACCTGATCTATCATGTACTGGTTGCGTTGCGGCTCCGAAATATAACGCTACAGGAAGTTCTTGATGAGTTAGCTCGCCGTCACGCCGGCTAGAGACATCAGGTCTCGCGGAAATAGGCTGTTTGATAACTAGCGGCAAGCAGGCGACCCATCGGACTAAACAGGTGGGTTTCCTGATTGATCAGAGAATCACGAATGGTCTTGCTTTGCGTATCGAGCATGACGAAATCATTACCAACGTCCGCCAACATCTGCGGTGACGCATAGATGTGGGTTGATAGCGTAATGGTGGCTGCAACAACCATCTCTTCACTGACAAAAAACGTGCGTGGCATTGGTGTATCGGCGATAGCCAGTAATGCCTTCGAATCCAATGTACGCCCGTCCTCCTCCCTGACGTAGGTCACAGAGTTGGGTGTTGGATTGACACTGAAAGGACGTCCTTTGGCCAGTCGAATATCAAAATGCGAAAACCAGTTAGGCGTCGATTCGCTGCTTGGCAAGCGAAAGCTATCCGCCGCCGCACGATGCGCCGGCATATCAATCTCAAAGCTGCGCTCGGTCGCATTGCGAGTCCCGCTGACGATCAGCACCGACGCCTGTGTCTCGTCGGGCGTGTCTGCCGCCGCAATATCGACTTGCCAATAATCGAGTGCGCGGCGCCGTTCAGACAATCGAACCTGAACAACCAAATTCTCCGCAACAATCGCAGACTGGAAATTCACGGTTTGGGTGAGCACATCACCACGAAACTCCTCATCCTGCATGACTGCTTGAGCCGACGCCGCCGCGGACCAGCCACCGAACATGCTGCGCATGTTCCAGAACCGTTTGTCCGAGCGCAGTGCGTAGCGCCGCCCGCCGAGAGACTCCAGTTGTGTTGCTTCGTCCAGTGCGTAAGTCATTTGCATCTCACCGTTTAGCGCTCCAACAACATTTCGCGCGCCGGTGGCCGTCCATTGTAATGAGACGCCATCGCAGCGCCGTAGGCACCTGCGTTCGCGATCAATATGACATCCCCCGCCTGGCAAGCGGGTAGCAGTCGATCAGTGCCCAGTTTGTCTCCCGTTTCGCAGATCGGACCAACAACATTAGTCGGGTACGCAGGTGGTTCACTCAGACGACTCAGATTGACAATTTCATGGAACGCACCGTAGAGCGCAGGCCTGATTAGCGAGTTCATGCCGGTGGCAACACCGACATAGCGCACGTCGCCCTTGCCTTTAGTTTGGGTCACACGCGCCAACAATACACCCGCCTCCGCCACAACAAAGCGACCCGGCTCCAACCAAATCTCATATTGCGGATACTGTTGTTTCAACGATAGCAATGACTGATCCAGTTGGCGTAGATCCAGTACCGTATCGCCGGGCTTTTCCGGCACACCGAGCCCGCCGCCCAGGTCCAGGTAACGGGCGTTGGGAAAATAGCTCGCAGCATCGGCAAGTGCCTGACCTACCAACCGCCAATTGTCACTTTGAGTAACACCACTGCCGGTGTGAGCATGGATCCCCACCACAGAGCAGCTGACAGCATCGGTCAACTCCGCAAAGCGCGACAACTCAAATTGGGGTACACCGAATTTAGAGTGAATACCGGCCGTGCGAACATGCTCATGGTGACCTCGGCCCTGACCCGGATCAACGCGCACCATGACCGATTGGTTGGCGAACGTCTCTGGCCACGCTTGTAGCGGAAATACGTTGTCCAGCGTGACCCGAACGGCCTGTTCGAAGCCGTATTGATAATCGGATTGTGCACAAAAATTGGGTGTGAACAGGATTCGCTCACGCTCTATATCCGGGAACTGCGATAACACCGCATCAATTTCCTGCGGAGACACGCACTCAAAGCCCAGTCCGGCATCGTGAACCAACTGCAGGATAGAGGCATGCGGATTGGCCTTCATTGCATAGAACACACGATCGACCTGCGACAAAGACTGCAGACCTGCGATCCGCGCTTCGATCGTAATCCGATCGTACAGATACAAGCTCTCGTGACTGCGCATGGCACTGATAAGCGCCTGTGCGTTGGCACGCCACCATGCTTCCGGAACAACCGCCTTATCAATCGTGTTGGTGTCTTGCAGTGCTTCCCAGGAGGGCCCCAACGTCTGATTGGTCGGCTGATTGGCCATCACCGCGGGATGCAACTGCTGCACCAATCGGAAGCCCTGTGCTGTATCGACGACAACGGTCAGATTCAAATCGTTTGCCGCCTGCGAGAGCAGGTGTAGTTTGTGTTCTGCAAAGATCTCAAACAGTGGTCCCAAGCCTGACAGGATAGTGCGAATTTTGCGTCCGACGATGCTCACCGCAGCACAGTCCCGCAGTACCTGCACGTGCCCCAACGGACTCAGTGCCTCGCGCAAGCCATCTATGGTTGTCGTATCAACCGGCGCGTCCAGATCATCGAGAGAGACGGTAATGCTGCTCTCCGATGTCGATACCAATCCAACCGACACGCGTTGGGTACCAAATACATGGAAAACGCGCGCCAAAAAACCGGATTGTTGCCACATTGACACACTCTCGATAGAGATCAACGTAACGCCCTGGCGCATGACCACGGCCTTGACCTGCGGTTCTGTCTCACCCGTTGTATCACTGATCAATGTGCCTCTAATGTCCGGTCGACTGGTCCAACGCACATGCACAGGAATAGACCAGCGCCAGGCTGGTCCGATACTGCGAGGATGCAATACTTGCCCACCTGCAGAGGCGATCTCCTGTGCCTCGCTGTAATGCAGATTCTTGAGCTGACGTGCCCCACTGACCACGTTGGGATCGGCGGAAAACAATCCGGGCACGTCCGTCCAGATTTCGAGTTGTTGCGCCTGCATCTTGGCAGCAAAATAAGCAGCTGAGGTGTCCGAACCACCTCGACCCAATACCACCGTGTCACCGGCTGCGTCAGCCGCAATAAAACCCTGTGTCAACACGATTGGCTCGTCTGCCAACTGCGCGCGCAACTGAACATCTTCATCGGTATCACAACTGGCATTAAGGTAGTGGCGCAGCTCGCGACGTTCAGCCACTGTGACCAACAATTCGCGCGCATCGCGCCACGTAACGTCAAGACCGTGTTGTTGTAGCCAATGCTCCGAAAGACGACTGGAGAGCAGCTCACCACAGGCCAGGACACGTGCCGTTATTTTTGGCGTCACCTCTCGGATCAGACGAATGCCGGCAAGCAGCTGCTCCAACTCTGCCAGTACTGGCGTCATGCTTGGCGGCAATTCAATGCCCAGCGCGTTGGCAAGCTGTTCGTGAAGCTGACGTATGTCATCAACATGGCCGCCGATTTGGCCATCAACAGCCGCGTTCAAACTACCCTGCAGCAAATCGGTAACACCGCGAAGCGCAGAGTGCACAACCAATACCTGTAACCCATCCGCACGTCTTTGGTGAATCAACTGGGCAATGCGCGGCCAATTCTCTGCATTCGTGACACTCGTGCCGCCGAATTTCAAAACGGTCAATGCCGCTGATGTTGCCTTATTCACGGGTCACCAAAATCGTCGGTGATCGCACCACGGGAAGCGGAGGTTACGGTATGCGCATACTTGGCGAGCGCACCGCGTAGGGCCTTAGGTTTGTTCAGTGTCGTATTGGCGCGGCGTTCGGCTATCGTCTCCGCATCGACCAGCCAATCAATTGTCTTCGCCTGCGCATCGATGCGGATACGATCTCCGGTCTGAACCCAGGCAATGGGTCCACCGCTAGCGGCTTCCGGTGTCACGTGACCAACAACAAACCCATGACTGCCTCCGGAAAAACGACCATCAGTGATTAATGCCACCTTGTCGCCCAACCCCTTACCCATGATGGCACTCGTGGGACTGAGCATTTCGCGCATGCCCGGACCGCCCTTTGGTCCTTCATATCGGATTACCACAACGTCGCCATCAACCACAGCGCCGTCCAGGATGGCCTGCAAAGCCTCCTCTTCACCAGAAAACACTCGTGCAGTGCCTTCAAATGCCAATCCTTCCTTGCCACTAATTTTCGCCACGGCGCCTTCCGGCGCCAGATTGCCGTACAACACCACCAAATGACTGTCCGCCTTGATCGGGTTATCCAGACTTCTAACGATGTCCTGTCCTTCCGGATACGGCGCGACGCTGGCAAGGTCTTCAGCCAAAGTCTTGCCGGTTACCGTGACACATTGACCGTGCAACAGCCCCGCATCCAATAAGGTCCTCATTAATGGTCGGATCCCGCCGATAGCCACCAGTGCGGACATCGAATAGCGACCGCTAGGTTTGAGGTCCGCCAATACAGGCACACGCGCGCCAATGCGAGTGAAATCATCTAGCGCCAGTTCCACACCCGCGGCGTGCGCCATGGCCAGTAAATGCAACACTGCGTTGGTGGATCCCCCCAGTGCAATGATCGTCGTGATCGCATTCTCGAAGGCATTGCGTGTC
>JBCCZN010000040.1:0-17626 GCA_039187375.1 Pseudomonadota bacterium | reverse complement strand
GC
Source organism: Pseudomonadota bacterium (assembly GCA_039187375.1). GTDB lineage: Bacteria > Pseudomonadota > Gammaproteobacteria > Steroidobacterales > Woeseiaceae > CALBPI01. Next base: position 17,624 of record JBCCZN010000040.1, on the reverse strand, counting down.
AAGCGCACCGTCCGCCTGTGCTTCCGCCTCACGAATATCCTGACGCACTCGCCCGAAGTCGAGAAAACGCCAGTCTAATGTTGGGACTGCCTGCCAGCGCTGTGCCGCACTACTACCCAGGTCGGCTCGCGCCCGCGCGGTCCAGCCGAGGCTACCCAGCAAGGTGATTCGGGGATACAAATCGGCAACCCGCACTCCGATAACCGAGGTTAGTTCGGCCAGCTGCCATTCCGCCGCCGCCACATCGGGCCGTCGTGCGAGCCACGCTGCCGGGTTACCGACCGGCTGCATGATGGGCATCTCCGGTAAACGCTGATCATCCGCTACCCAATCTCGTAACTCAGCCACCCCGAGTCCAGTCAACACCGCCAGACGCTGCTCCGAGCGGGTCACCGCTGCAGCAGCGCCAGGCACAGATGCCGCAATCCGTCGTTCTTCGGCCCGGGCGCGCGCCAGATCCAATGGCGTGCCACGACCGGCTTCATAGGCACGCTCCAACACCGTGAGATTTTCGACCTGCACTGCCAGCGAGTCTTGCAACACGGCCAACCGATTGCGATTACCTAATAATTCAAACCACGCTTGCGCCGTCTCGGCCACCACACGTAGCTGCGTTGCATACACACTATAAGTGCGTGCCTGCACGCGCCGCTGAATCGACTCCGACGCACGCCGCAAGGTTCCGAACAGGTCGATCTCCCAACTGGCATCAAAACCGGCACGCTCACGCTGGGCAACGCCTGCACCCGGAAAGGCAAACGGGTCCAATGTGCTTTGCTGGGTACGTTCACTACCGGCCGTCAGTGTCACCGTCGGAAACAAACTGAACACCTGCAGTCCAGCAACGGCCCGGGCCTCATTCAGTGATGCCGTTGCGATGGCCACATCTGCGTTGTGTGTGCGAGCGCGCTCGATCAACCGCGTCAGCGTGTCGTCGTCGAACGCCGCCCACATTGATTCCAATGGCAACGCATCCTCGCGCAATCCGTCCTCCACGAATGCGTCTGGTAACGATATGCCCGGGCGCTGATAGTCTGGTCCGACACTGCAGCCTGCGATGCCGGTGAACACAGCAGCGACGATCGTTTGAACAACCCGACTACGCATCAGCTGACTCCGCACGGCGCAGCGCCAGCTTGCGCACGACAACATACAGCACCGGCGTAAAGATCAAACCAAAGAACGTGACCCCCAGCATGCCGAAAAATACGGTCAGCCCCATCACGTTTCGCACCTCGGCACCTGCGCCGCTGGCAAACACCAATGGCATCACGCCAGCGATAAACGCGAAACTCGTCATCAAGATGGGCCGCAATCGGATTCGACAAGCTTCAATCGCCGCTTCGATCACCTCCCGACCTTGCCGCTCCAACTCACGCGCGAATTCAACAATTAGGATTGCGTTCTTGCAGGCCAGCCCCATCAAAACAACCAGACCAATTTGCGTGAAGATGTTGTTGTCGATCATCGTCGGCGGTACTGACATCGGTGGCGGCGGAATCATGCCTGCGCCGATTTGCAGACCAAAGATCAGCCCTTTGACCATGTTCAGTGCCCAGATACCACCAATGGCTGATAGCAGGCACAACGGCACGATTAAAATAACCGACATCGGCAATGACCAGCTTTCATAGAGCGCCGCAAGAATCAGATAAACAAACAGTATGCAAAGCGGGAATACAAAGATTGCCGTGTTGCCCTGCGTGACCTGCTGATAGCTGAGGTTGGTCCATTCAAACGACACGCCTTGCGGCAACATTTGCTCGGCCAGCGAACGCAGCGATGCAATCCCTTCCGACGACGACATTTGCGACGCAATGATGCCAGCGGTGACATCGGCCGCCGGGTAGCCGTTATAACGCACCACCGGATCCGGACCGAACGAGCGCTTGATCGACACCACACTATTAATCGGAATCATACGGCCGAATTGATCGCGTACGCGGATACGCGCGATATCTTCAATCTCATCGCGATAGGGGTCATCCGCCTGAACGTAAACACCATAGGTGCGACCAAACAGGTTGAAGTCATTGACGTAGGCCGACCCCAGGTAGGCCTGCATGGCAAGGAACACATCGCTCAGCAACAGGTTCTGTTCCTTGACCTTGCGCCGATCGACATCGGCGAGCAACTGCGGCACGTTTGATTGATTGAGGCTCACGGTGTCGTACGGATTGAAACCGGGTGTCCCGCGCAAAGCGCCCACCAGATTTTGGGTGATTGTGTTGAGCGAACCAAACCCGATGCCCGAGCGATCCTGCAAATACAGCTCAAGCCCGTTTGAGTTGCCAAGACCCAACACCGGTGGCGGCATCTGGGCGAATGCAAGCCCCTCTTCAATCTGGCTGAACTGGCCGTTGATTGACGCTGAAATTTCTGCCGCCGACAACTGACGCCGATTAGCTGGCTCGATACCGATAAACATCGTGCCGATATTCGGCGTATTGACGAAGTGAACGCCATTGAGTCCGGGTAGTGCGACCGAGCTGGACACCCCCGGCACCGCCAGTGCGATGTCGGTCATCTCTTTTAATACGTCTTCGGTTCTATCGATGGTGGCGCCTTCAGGCAACAGTGCAACCGCGAACAGATATTGCTTGTCTTGCACCGGGACAAACCCGCCCGGCACCGACCGAAACGCCAGAACAGCCAGTGCAATCAACCCCGCGTAGATCGCCAAAATCCAGCTTTGTCGGCCAATGTCCCGCTGGACCTGAACCGCATAGCGTTTGGATGCCCAATCAAACACGCGGTTGAACGGTTTGAACAACCAGCCCAACAAAAAGAAAATGACTTTGCCCGGCGTACCGAGAGGGGAACCGGCTGGCTTCAACAACACCGCCGCCAATGCCGGCGACAGCGTCAGGGAGTTGAATCCGGAAATCAGCACTGCCGCTGAAATGGTCACGGCAAACTGGCGATAAAACTCTCCGGTGACGCCGCTGATAAAGGCCAATGGCACGAATACGGCCGCAAGCACCAGCGAGATCGCAATAATCGGCCCGGACACCTCACCCATCGCTGCCTGTGCCGCCGCACGGGGTGTCTTGCCCATCTCGATATGGCGCTCGACATTTTCGACAACCACGATCGCATCATCGACAACGATGCCGATCGCGACCACCAGCGCAAACAACGTCAGGACATTGATTGAAAAACCCAGCAGAAACAAAACGGCGAAAGTGCCAATGACCGATACCGGTACCGCCAAGAGAGGAATGATCGAGGCGCGCCAGGTTTGCAAAAACACCACTACAACCAAGACGACCAAAAGCACAGCCTCAAGTAGTGTCTTGATCACCGACTTGATCGACTCCCGAATGAACGAGGTCGGATCGTAGGCCACCGTCCACTCAACCCCGGGCGGCAAATTTCTCGCAAGCTCCGCCATTTTTGCGCGTACGGCAGACGACAAGGCAATCGCGTTGGCACCCGGCGCCTCAAACACGCCAACACCTGCGGCAACCTGATTATTCAACAGACTGCGTTGCGAATAGGACTGCGAACCCAGTTCAATGCGGGCGATGTCTCGCAGCTGGGTCACGGCGCCAGGACCACCGGTTTTGACGACAATGTCGCCAAACTCCTCAACACTCTGCAACCGACCCTGGGCGCTGATCGACAACTGAATGTTGGCCGAATCACTTGGCGGACCACCAATCAGTCCCACCGAGGCTTGCACGTTCTGCTCTTGAATGGCCCGGATGACGTCATTGACCGCAAGATCACGTGAGGCCACTTTTTCCGGATCAAGCCAGATGCGCATCGCATACAAACCCGAACCAAACACCTCGGCCCGACCGACGCCGTCGATACGATTGAGTTCATCAACAATGCGCAGGTTTGCAAAATTGGATAGGTACTCACCGTCATACGCGCCATCGGGCGAGACCAGGTTGACGACCATCGTCAGCGTTGGCGCCGACTTGGCTGTCGACACGCCCAAGTCTCGAACCGTTTGGGGTAAGCGCGGCGTCGCTTGTGCGACGCGATTTTGTACCTGCACCTGCGCCTGATCCGGATCGGTGCCACCTTTAAATGTGACCTGCAACTGCATCACACCATCGGATGTGGACACCGACTTCATATAGATCATGTCATCAACGCCGTTGATGACCTCTTCCAATGGCGCCGCGACCGTCTCGGAAATCGTCTGTGGATTGGCGCCGGGATAGCGCGCGGTGACCACGACGTTCGGCGGAATCACATCGGGATACTCGCTCACCGGCAGCGACGGTATCGCCAGCACACCGGCAACGAGTACAAATATTGAAAGCACCGCCGCAAAAATCGGGCGATCGACGAACGCACGTGCGACGTTCATGCGTCTGGCTCGTCGGCGTCGCTGGCAGACTCGGCAGTGTCCATCGGTACACGCGTGGGTTGTACTGGCGCGCCGGGGAAGAAAATCTTGCGCACGCCATTGACGACAATACGCTCGCCAGCCGACAGTCCAGACTCAATGATGCGCAACCCATCGACCTTGCGACCGAGAATGACATCGCGGCGTTGCGCACGATTGTCCTGATCGATGACATAGACGTATTGACGATCCTGATCGGTCAGGATCGCCATGTCGTTAACCAGAATCGCTTCAAACTCCGCGCTACCCAACAAGCGCACGCGCGCGAACAGGCCGGGAATCAACAGACCATCGGGATTCGGCAACACTGCGCGACCCTGTATCGTGCCGGTCGCCGGATCGATGACATTGTCGACAAAGTCCATACTACCGGCATAGGGATAATCCGAGTCTGATGCGAGACCGACCTGCACCGGATTTGCGGCATTGCGTGAACTGGGACGCGCGCCGGCCGCCGCCTGGGCCTGATATTTTAGGTAGACGCGCTCATCGCCCTCAAACAACACGTGCACCGGATCAATCGAGACGATCGTGGTCAGCAACGACTCACCCGCAGCGACCAGGTTGCCCGGCCGAACCTGAGCTTTGCCAACGCGCCCGTCAATCGGCGCGCGCAGTTGTGTGAACTCAAGGTTCAATCGCGCTTGCGCCAATTCCGCCTCAGCACTCGATAAGTCTGCTTTCGCCTGTTCTAACTCGCTGGTTCTACTATCAAACTCTTCCGCAGAGATCGCCTTTGCTGCCAGTAACTTCTCGCCACGTGTCATTTCCTGTTCGGCCAGTTTGACCCGGGTTTGCGCGCGCGTACGGTTCGCACTGGCCAGCCGACGCGCCGCCTCGTATTCTCGCGTATCAATGCTGAACAATAGGTCGCCGGCCGCTACGATCGCGCCGTCATCAAAGTGCACCGCATCCAGATAGCCCGTGACGCGCGGTCGCACGTCAACGCGCTCCACCGCCTCGATTCGGCCAGAAAACTCATCCCACTCGGTGACGTTGCGCACCACCACCTCTGCGACGTCAACCGGCACCGGCGGCAATTCCCCGCCCGGCGGGCCGCCGCCACCGCAGCCAGCGGTCAGGGCCACAGCCAATGCCAGTAAGCCACGCGAAAAACTGTGCTGATCAAAATTCATGCGCATGCCTCCAATGCATCTGCGCGTTCGTTGTTGTCGAAGTGTAAACTCATAACGACATCAAGTATGCGGGAATCAATGGACAGCATGATTACCACCCAGCAACTGGTCCGCCAATTTAAAGTGGGCGACTCGATTGTGCACGCACTCGACCAGGTCGACCTGTCGATAGAGGCGGGCGAATTTGTCGCTGTGATGGGTCCGTCCGGCTCAGGTAAGTCAACGCTGATGAACATCCTTGGCTGCCTGGATACACCCGACGACGGCGATTATCAATTGCTGGGAGAGTCGATCTCGCAAATGCAAGATGCCGAGCTGTCGCGCATCCGTAATCAGCACATTGGATTTGTGTTCCAGAGCTTCCACTTATTGCCGCGTTTGACCGCGCTGGAAAACACACTGCTGCCGTTTCGCTATCGTGACAACGCGGCCGATAACACTCGTGATAGCGCGATTGCGCTGCTGACGACGCTCGGGCTGGGCGATCGTCTCGACCATCGTCCGAATCAGCTCTCGGGAGGACAACGCCAACGCGTTGCTATCGCCCGAGCTCTGGTCGGCAAGCCTCCGTTACTGCTCGCCGATGAACCCACCGGCAATCTCGACAGCAAGACCTCCATTGAGATTATGCAGTTATTTCGCGAACTCAACGACGACGGCCAGACCATTTTGATGGTGACCCATGAGGACGAAATCGCCGCCAACGCCAAACGCGTCATTCACATGCGCGATGGCAAGATTGAAAAGGACATTCACTGATATGAAGCGCATCTGCATAACACTGATCTGGCTGAGCGCAGCAACCAATGCGCCAGCCGAATCGTTGATCACGGGCGTCATCGCCGACACGGACGCCCAGACGATTGAGATGCCCTCACTACCCGGCGCCTGGCAACGACGTATCGAATGGATGGCGGATGAGGGGAGCAACGTCGAGGAAGGCGATTTGATCATCCGGCTGGATCCGGGGTCGTTGATCGCCGATGAAGAAAACGCGCGCACCGCGCTCGAGAAGAGTCGCTTTACCGCCGAGCGCAGCATTGATGAAAAACAACTCGAGGTCATTGATGCAGAAATTACGCTGGAACAAATCGCATCACGACTGCGTATCGCCAAGCTGGATGCCAGCATTCCGGTCGAGACGATTCCAAGACTCGATTTTGAACGCAATCAGCTGACGCTTGAGGTCTATCAACAGGCATTTGACCGCGCGCAGATCGAGTTGGAAAACCAACGAGCAGCGCTCAAGGACACACGCGAAAAGGCGGCGTTAGAAATTCGTCAGGCGGAGATTCAGTACGAGCGCTACAGCACCGCGCTCAAGGCCACCGAGATTCGCGCAGATCGGTCCGGCTTCATGATCTATGGCGAAAACCCCTTCACCGGTCGCAAGATTTTTGCCGGCGATACTTTGTATGGCGGGCTGGAGATGGCATCGGTGGCGAGTCGCAACGATCTCCAGGTTCGACTATGGATCCACGAAGCCGATTTCTTGAGCATCAGTAAGGGACAGACCATTCGTGTGGTCACCGATGCGCAGGATATCGAGCCGTTTACGGCGACGGTGACCTGGCGCTCCAATCAGGCGGTCGAAAAACAAGACTGGAGCGAGTCAGGCTACTTTGAAGCGTACGCGCAGCCGGACGACGACTTACCGGTCGACGTGATGCCCGGCATGAGCGTGCTGGCCATTCCCAACGTCGCGGAGGAAGGCTAATGCGCCGCTTGGGATATCACATCGCAACCGGATTTCTACTCGCTGGGCTGTTCTGGCCACAGGCTTACGCGCAGCAGTGGCAAACCGTTGAACGTGCTGATCGACCGATCACGGTCAATGCCAGCGGTGTCGTCGCACCCAGCGAGGGCTTGCTATTCGGACCACCGCCCTCTCGCAACTGGCGTATCGCCATTACCAAGATCGCGCGCGAAGGTCAGCGCGTCAAAAAAGGCGATGTGTTGGCGGAGTTCGATGGCTCCACATCGGATGAACGCGTCAAAAGCAAGCAAACTGAACTGAACACACGTCGATCCGAACTGGCTGCCCTGCTCGAAACCCAGGCGCGCGAGATCGAGGATGACAAGGTGCGCCTGGCGGCGGCAAAGAGTGATGCCGAGAAGGCGGCGCGAAAAGCCACGGTCGATCCGTCTGTCTACGCCGGACTGGAATATCGCAAACTGATCGAAGAGCGCGACGTCACGCAGGCTGTTTACGAGCGTGAGCAATCGCGTACCGTACTCGTCGAGCGCGTCCGTGCGTCCCGCCGCGCCGAACTGGAAGCCGACATCACTCGCCTGAGCAGCGAACTCAAGGCCGCGCAGTCCGAGCTTGAGTCCTTCACTTTGCGAGCACCGCGCGACGGATTGGTCATTCTGGGCACCAGCCAGGAAGGCGCGAAGCTGGACGTCGGCGACTCGGTCAATCCAGGACTCACCGTGGTGGAGTTGATCGATGACAGCAATCTGATCGTGACAGCAGACATTCCGGAATACGCGGCTGCCAGCCTTGCGATTGGCCAACCTGCGATCGTGACACTGGACGCGGTGGGTGGACGTGAGCTCACCGGTTCGGTCATCGCCGTTGCCAGCATCGTTCGGCGACAGTCACGCTTTTCCGAGGCGATGGTGCGCGGCGTGTCGATTCAATTTGATGAGGGTGTCGATATCAGTGCGCTGCGTCCTGGCATGAGCAGCAAGGTGACACTAACGGTCAATACCGAAGCGGCTGCATTGGCTGTACCGGATGCTGCCATTCGCTGGCGCGATGGTAACCCGGGCGTCGAGGTTCGGGGCAAGGGTTGGCAAGCGGTGACACTCGGCCCTGCCAGCGCCGGGCTTCGCATCATTACCACAGGTCTTGAGCAAGGAATGGAGGTCGCAATATGAAGCGCAGCACTCGAGCATGGTTTTGTGGCCTGATGGCCGCAAGCGTCGTCGCCTGCAATTCTGCCACCGAACAATTGCCCGGGATCGTCGCCGAATCTCGTTCTGGTGAGTTGCGGGTGCCCGCGCGCGGTGAGCTGGTTGCATCAGAATCGATGCCGGTCGCACTGCCGCGCGGTCTGCGCATGGCATTCAATATTTCCTGGATGGTGCCGGAGTTTTCGGAGGTTAAAAAAGGCGAAGTCGTCGCCCGGTTTGACGACACACAGATTATTCAGCGTCGCGAGACTACCGCGTTTGCCGTGGCGCAGTCCGACTTCAAACTCGACGACATTGACCGCACGAGTGATTTGGAACAGGTGCGCCTTGGCCACGAGGCCGAGCGCGTGGAAGGCGAGCGAGAGATATCCGAGACCTACGCCAGCGTGGATGAAACGGTATTCAGTCGCAACGAGATCATTGATGCGCTCTCCGACGTCGAATACCTGAATGTGGAGGCGGCGTATCTGCAGTGGCAATCGGAGACATTTGATCAACGGACCCAGGCCGAACAGGACGCTATCGTCGCACAGCAGCAAGGTGACCAGGCGATGCTGGCACAGCAGGATCAAGCCTTGTCGATGATGGAGTTGCGCAGCCCGGCCGACGGCACATTCATTTATGCCCGCACTCCGTGGGGTGCCAAACTCGGTAAGGGTAAAAACGTCTTCCCCGGCATGCCGGTCGGCAACCTGCCGATTCGCGGTAAGGTCAAAGCCCGATTGTTTGTCACCGAAACCGACGCCGTAGGGCTCGCTGCCGATCAGTCGGTCGAGTTTCGTCTTGATGCACAACCTTCCCGGGTATTCGCGGCCCGAATCACATCGATCTCAGCGGTCGCCAGCCCGTTGGATCGCGAGGATCCGCAGAAGTTTTTCACATTGGAAGCGGACATTGACGACATTGATCAAGAACTCATGCGCGTTGGCAGCCAGTTGCGCGCAGAGATCATCACCGGTCGCCTGGACAACAGCATCGCTTTGCCCTCACAGGCCGTATTTGGCGACGGCGACACCGCGTGGGTGTTCATCGCCAAAACCGGTGGCTATGAAAAACGGGATGTCACACTGGGAACCCGCGGACCCGATCTGGTCGAGGTCGCCTCCGGTCTGAACGCCGGCGAGCGCGTGCTGCTGGTCGCACCTGAGGATGCCGGATGAACGGCCAGCATCTGCTGACCGATGTGCGCCAGGCGCTGGGTCAACTGGCGCACCATCGCCTGCGCACAGCGCTGACGCTACTCGGCATGGTTTTCGGCGTGGGTGCGGTGATCGCAATGCTGGCCGTCAGCGAAGGCGGTAAACGCGAAGCGCTGGAGTTGATTGAGGGCATGGGCCTGAACAACATTATTGTTGAAGCTAAATCGTTCGACACCGAAGCACTTAAAGAGGTGCGTAAGTTCTCGCCAGGACTGAGTCGTCGCGATGCTCAAGTGACCGTTGAGACTCTGCCCTTCGTTACCGACTGGGCCGGTGTACGTGAGTTTCGCACCTGGAGTTTATTCAGCCGTGAAGGCGATAGCCGGGCCAAAGTGCTGGCGGTGAGCCCGAGTTATTTCAACCTGTCGAGTCTTTCAGCAACCCGTGGCGAGCTGTTCAGCGAAGAATCCAATCGCAATTTTGAACAGGTCGCTGTGCTGGGTGCTCGCACCGCCGAGTCATTGTTCCCGAATGGGGATGCGCTGGGCGGTTACATCAAGGTCAACCATGTCTGGTTCGAGGTCATCGGCGTATTGAGCGACCGTCAGTTGGATGCGGCGGAATTTCAGGGTCAAAGTGTCGGCGGTGAATCAGACAATGTCTATTTGCCCTTGTTAAGCGGACTTGCACGGCTGCAACGCGGTGGTATGGAGGCTGAACTTGACCGGATTAAATTCCGTGTCGACAGCGGCGTGGCGACTAACCAGGCGGCTTCCGCCATACAGCAGCTTATGGATCGTCGGCATAGCCAACAAAATGACTTCGACATTGTCGTGCCAGCGCGTCTGTTGGCGCAGCATCAACAAACCCAGAACATCTTCACAATCGTCATGTCAGCGGTCGCCGGCATATCACTGCTGGTCGGTGGCATCGGCATCATGAACATCATGCTAGCGAGTGTGATGGAGCGAAAATCCGAGATCGGTTTGTTGCGCGCGCTGGGTGCCCGTGAAGAAGACGTCGTCCGTCAATTCCTGGTCGAGACGTCGGTGATCGCCGCCTTGGGCGCACTACTCGGTGTTGTGTTGGGTGTCGTGCTGGCCTACACGATTGCAGCGTTTGCCGGCTGGGCGGTCGCCTGGTCGTTGATCGTGATTATCGTGGCAGTGTTGACCTGTGTCGCGATCGCGGTCGGCTTCGGTGTTTATCCGGCACTGTCAGCGGCGCGCCTGGACCCTGTTCTGGCGCTACAATCGGATTGAGGTTATTGCGCGATCACTAATGGCCACAAGTAGTGGTCAGCCAGTAATAAACCGAACAACAACATCAGGTAGTTGATCGAATAAACAAAAGTCGGCATCGCTGGCTTGTCATCGACAGCTAGATATAAAGACACCGCGTGACGCATAAACTCAGCACCCAGGAGTAACGTGCCGGCGAGGTAGATCAACCCGGTCATGCCCGACAGCCAGGGCAGTAGCGTTACCAGCACCAACAAAATGGTGTACAGCAGCACAGAGAGCTTGGTGTAGGGCACACCATGTGTGACTGGCAACATCGGCGTGCCGACTTTGGCGTAGTCATCGCGTTTTGCAATGGCCAGCGCCCAGAAGTGAGGCGGTGTCCAAACAAAAATAATCAGGAATAACAGCAACGAATGGGCATGCACATCACCGGTGACCGCGACCCAGCCCAACACCGGCGGTGCCGCACCGGCCGCGCCACCGATGACGATGTTCTGAGGTGTGGCAGGCTTCAAATAGACGGTGTAAATCACCGCGTATCCGATCAGTGAGGCAAACGTCAGCACCGCGGTCAGTGGATTCACCTGCGTCCACAGCGTCACCATTGAAATCACACCGAGCGCGGCGGCGAATGCCATGGCCTGTCGTTCGCTCAGACTGCCCTGCACCAGCGGTCGATGCTGCGTTCGTTTCATCTGCGCATCCACGCGCGCATCGATGATCTGATTGATTGCTGCCGCACTGGATGAGGCCAGACCGATGCCCAGCGTGCCAAACACAAACGCATCGAGAGGCGGCCAAGCGGGCACGGCCAACAACATGCCGACGACCGCGGTAAACACGATCAACATGACGACGCGCGGTTTGGTTAGCTCGTAAAAGTCACGCCAGCCAGCGCCGACGCTTCGTGCGATGTCGGCCTCAGCCTTTGACATAGCGGCTCTCGTGATTAAAAAACAACAGCGATAACAACAATAACGCGCCGCCGGCATTGTGCGCCGTTGCCAGCCACAGCGGCAACGACATCTCGATGATGCCTACACCGATACTGATTTGCAGTGCCAAAGCAGCCGCGACCAGTATCGCCGGCCATCGCAATCGCGGTGCGCCCTGTTTAAACGCATGCACGATTAGCGCAACCAGAATCAGGGTCAATGCGATCGCACCCACTCGGTGTGTGTAATGAATCGCGGTGCGGGCACTGTTGTCGAGCACACCGCCTTCGTAATCAATGCCAAGGCCTCGCCACATGACAAAGCCCTGTGCGAAATCGGCATCCGGCACCCATTGACCCTGGCAAGTCGGAAAATCGGGACAGGCCAGTGCCGCATAGTTGGTGCTGGTCCAACCGCCCAAAGCAATTTGCGCATAGACTGCCAGTGCCGCAATGGCTGCAATGCCTGCCGTTGGCCGCAGCACGCGCCGAGCCTGCCCGCGCCACGCCCTGAGGGTCAGCCAGAACAACAGCCCCAGCGTGGCCATCCCGCCAAGCAGATGCATCATCACGATCACCGGCTTGAGCAACAACGTGACCGTCCACATACCCAGCAGCGCCTGAAACACAATCAACACCGATAACGCCGCTGGTAATCGAACTGGGTGGGTTGGATCCTGTGCGTGTGCCCGCCAAGCGGTGATCATCAGCGCAAGCACCAAAAGACCCAAGCCGCCAGCAAAATAGCGATGGATCATCTCATTCCAGGCTTTTTGCACCTCAACCGGTCGTTCGGGATAGGCGCTGCTGGCATAGGCCAGTTCGTCAGCGTCATTGGGTACCGTCAGGGTGCCGTAGCAACCCGGCCAGTCTGGACAGCCGAGGCCTGCATCTGTCAAACGCACCCATGCACCCAGCACCACGACCCCAAACGCCAGCATGGTCGCGATAGGCAACAGATTGCGATAGATTTTTGCAGACAGGCTTGGCTGGGTGTCCACCAGCGGTGCATCTGTCCAGAATTGCGTGTCTTGCACAGCAGCGCTCCTTGATCAGCCCTCTATTGTCCGCCTTGTCGACGTAAGCGTCCAGCAACATCGTTTGTTGAACCATAAACGTCGAGGTATCCTTGACGCCTCGGTTCGACACGATATTGACGTGATCCTCGAGCCGTCGCCCCGGATGCAACCGCCCAAAAAAGGACGCCAAATGAACGCGCGATTGATTGCCGCTGTCATCTCGCTTTGCACGATTGGTATGACCGCCAACGCCAGCGAAGCCACTCACCAGACCAAAGGTGAGTTCGACGACCGTTTCCGCCAGCTCGATGAACATCTGCCCACGCCAAACAACTACCGCACTGCGAGCGGCGCACCGGGGCATGAATACTGGCAGCAACGGGCTGACTACGACATCAACGTAGTGCTGGACGAAAAAGCTCGGCGCATCACCGGCACCGAGACGATCACCTACACCAATCGCTCGCCTGATAGCCTGAAGTATTTGTGGCTGCAGCTTGACCAAAACCGCTTCAAAGAAGACTCGCTCGACATCCGTTCAAGAACCGCCGAGCAACCGGTAGCAGCGACCGACTTTGCCACCAGTAACCCGAATCAGGATGTGCTCTCCTACGGTACGCTGGCGTTTCATCAGGATATTCGAAAAGGCGAATACGGCTACGACATCAGCAAAGTGACCGATGCTGGTGGCCGGACCTTGAAGACCACCGTAGTCGACACGCTGATGCGCATCGATTTGCCCACGCCACTAAAGCCGGGCGCGCAAACCAAGGTGACCATCAACTGGTCGTTCAATATTTTGAACGAACCGCGGGTTGGCTCGCGCGGCGGTTATGAATATTTTGAAGACTCGGACACCACGATCTTCTTCCTGGCACAGTGGTTCCCGCGCCTGGTTGTCTATTCCGACTATGAAGGCTGGCACAACAAGCCGTTCTTAGGTCGCGGCGAGTTTACGCTGGAGTTCGGTGACTACAACGTGGCGATCACCGTACCAGCTGACCACATCGTCTCCTCCACCGGCGAGCTGACGAATGCCTCGTCGGTATTGACCAGCGAACAGCGCCGCCGCCTGGATCGCGCCAAGGATGCTGATGCGCCGGTGTTCATTGTCACGCCTGAAGAGGCGGCCGACAACGAGGCCAACAAAACCTCACAGTTGAAGACCTGGAAGTTCAGCGCCAAAAACGTGCGCGATTTCGCCTGGTCCAGCTCACGCAAGTTCATTTGGGATGCGATGGGCCACAAACAACCGGGCACCGAACAGCCTCTGGTGATGGCGATGTCGTTCTATCCGAAGGAAGCCGAACCGATCTGGTCTGCCTATTCGACGCACTCAGTGATCCACACGATGGAGGTGTATTCACGCTTCTCGTTCGCCTACCCCTACCCAACCGCACAGTCGGTCAATACCTGGGTGTCGGGCGGCATGGAATATCCGATGATCACCTTCAATGGTTATCGACCGACACCGTTTGAGGCGCCGGAAGATGCCGAGGATGGCACCGACTATCCGCCCAACACTTGGCCGCGCCGGGTCAAGTACGGCCTGATTGGGGTGATCATCCACGAGATCGGACACATCTATTTCCCGATGATCGTGAACTCGGACGAGCGCCAATGGACCTGGATGGACGAAGGGCTCAACACCTTCCTCGAGTATGTGGCCGAGCTGGAATGGGAAGAGAACTACCCGGCGTTTCGTCATCACACCAATGTGCTCGATTACATCACCGAGTACATGGCCAGCGAAAATCAGGTGCCGATCATGACGCAGTCGGACTCGATTCTGCAGTTCGGCCCGAACGCGTACAGCAAACCGGCAGCGGCGCTCACGGTGTTGCGCGAGACGGTCATGGGTCGTGAGCTGTTTGATTTTGCCTTCCGCGAATTCTCACAACGCTGGCAATTCAAACGCCCCACGCCGGCGGATTTCTTCCGCACGATGGAGGATGCGTCGGGCGTGGATCTGGATTGGTTCTGGCGCGGCTGGTTTTATTCAACCGATCATGTGGACCTGGCAATCGCCGATGTGCGCGCCTACAAGATCGCCTCCGGCGATCCGGAGATCGATTTTCCGGCCAACAAAGCGCTGGAGCAGCAACAGGTGCCAGAGACGCTGGCACAACAGCGTAACCGCGAAGACGGCGTGACACTGCGCGTCGATCGGTATCCGTCGTTAAAGGATTTTTATTCCAACAATGACCGGTTCACCGTCAGCAACGCCGACCGTAATGCAGCGATGGAGGCGCGCGATGGCCTGGAAGACTGGGAGCGTCGCGCACTGGATCAGGCCCTTAAGGATGACCAATTTGTCTACTTCATCGACTTCGAGAATATCGGCGGCCTGGTAATGCCGATTCCGCTGCAGATCGAATACACCAACGGCACGCAGGCGATGATGATGTTGCCCGCGGAGATTTGGCGGCGTAATCCGGAAGCGGTCAAGAAAATGTTGATCAGCGATAAGCAGATCAAACGCATCGTGTTGGATGCCCGGCACGAGCTGCCGGACACCGACCGCTCGAACAATGCGTTCCCGAGCGAGATTCGTGAGTCGCGATTGGCGTTGTTCAAGCGCGATCGCAGCGAACGTGACCTGCTCAGCGATCGACTCCAACCGCTGCGTGAGAGCAAGGGTCAGCCCGAATCGGGCGGCCAGGTGCCGCTGCAACCGAGCAATTAGTTGCCGATGGGTCGCAACACCCTCTTCGCACTGGTCACCATCGGCATGCTGATGGTGACCGCCGCGAGTGTTGCGCATCGCACACCGGGTATCGTCACCACGATTGAATGGTCTGCAACGGATGCCGAGTTGTGGATTACCCACCGCCTGCCAGCTCATGATGCGGTGCAACTGGTTGATGAGCGAATTTCGCTCGACTCCAGCGCGGCTATCGATGTGGTCGCCGCGCACATCAACGCGCGATTTGCGCTACGCGCGCTGGATAAACCGCTGGCGCTGGCAACACTCGGTGGCGAGCTGGATGGCGACGACCTTTATGTTTATCAAACGGTGTCGCTAACCCAAGCACCGACGATATTAGAAATCAGCAACAATATCTTCGACACGTTCGCGACAACACCCACCCACCAGGTGGTCTGGCGGGCCGACTCGAAGACCTGGAGCTGGAGCATCCAACCGGGTGATGGCTGGCAAAGATTGGTGCCGACCACAAACCCTTGACGGAGTTATCAAACTCCGCGGCGCTATGCTCTATAATGTCGTTGTCGGAAACGGGCGGGGCACCCTTTCCGATATTCACTCAAAGATCCCGCAGGAGCGTTCATAGTGAGCGTTGAACAGGACAAGCGATTTTTCGATGTTTTCATGGTGGTGCTAGCCATTCTGGTCGCCATCTCCGTTGCGATTTATGTCGTCGCGGCAGGCATTTCGGACAACACCCAGGCGCGCTACATCGCTGAGGACGAGGCGTATCAACAACAGGTTGCGGCACGCATCATGCCGGTGGGCCAGGTCATCATGCCGGGTGAGAAAGCCAATGCAGTCGCGCAGGCTGTGGTCGCACCAGAGCCGGTCGCCGTGACTTTGACCGGTGCGCAGGTCTACAACAATGCCTGTGGCGCGTGTCACACCGGCGGTGTGGCTGGCGCACCCAAATTGGGCGATGCGGGTGCCTGGGAACCGCGTATAGCCCAAGGTCTCGAGACGCTGCGTGATCATGCCGTTAACGGCTATCAAGGCAACGCCGGGTATATGCCGGCCAAGGGTGGTAACCCGTCATTGAGTGACGATGATGTCTACAACGCCATTGACTACATGCTCGAGGAATCCGGTCAGTAACCGAATCTAGTTCCGAATTCGAGTGTGATCTAACGCTGCGACAAGGAGGTCGTCACCGCGTAGGCTGAGCGTCTTAACGAATGGAATGACCAATGGACGACGATTACACCGAAACCGTACGCATCTTGCGACGCCCCAAAGTCACGACCGATGCCGTAGGCGGTACGGTGTGGACCGAGACGGTTGAAGACGTTGAATTAGAAATTGTCTCCACGGCAATGCTCGAGGCGTTGATCCTTGAGGATGAAGACACGATGCGCATGCAGTTGCGCAACTTGGAGTCATCCCAGGACGGCGTGTTAGCCCGCGATCATAAGAAGCAGGCATTCGAGGTGATTCCACGAAAGGACTTCGATAGCGCGCTCAGCCAGTCAACGAAGCCCGACAAACCCAAGTCGCAGCCGTCGCACCAGTCACGCTACATCACGAGCCAGGTGTCACGTCACTTTGACGAGGAGTCCCTGGTGTCCACTCAGGTGATTCGCAAAATGAACGACCGACCACGCTTGTCTCCACAACAAGCCATCAATGAGCTACGCCTGGTCGACGAGCCAGACGACACTGGCTTCGATCCATATAACAAGGTCTGATAGACGCTGCTGTCACCGTGACAGTCAGGCTTGAACTATTCCTCGGCTAGTCGTTCCTCCCAGGACTTTTTTACAGACATGAAGTTGCAACAGGTATCAGAGGCGACCATCTCCCTGGCCAGGGCCATCGCATCCTCTCTTTGATCCGGATAAAGAAGCTGATATTCCTTTTCCACGATTTTCGCAGTACTCAATCGGACTCCAAATTTTCTGAAAACAGCCTCCGCAACCATTAAATCAGCGACCGACTGCACTTTGTCCTGTCCATTGACTCCTTTTAATCCATCGTAGCCACTCCAGAAGATTGCATTGGCGTTACCGCTTGCTTTCGCCCGCCTGACTAGCTCAACGTACTCGGACTTGATCTCTTCACTGGGATTGAGGTTAGTTGCGATCAATCGCTGGCTGTACGTCAATTGAGCCGCCGCCATCCCTTGATCAGACGCAGACTTAAGCCTTGGCGTGATCGACG
>JBCCZN010000039.1:0-17850 GCA_039187375.1 Pseudomonadota bacterium | reverse complement strand
GGTGGCTATGACGCGACGGAGCCACTTTGCGAAGAAGACGGGGGTCACACTCAGTTCGATCCGCCGCTTCCGCAACCGGCATGATGATATTCCACGCAAATGATGATCGGTCTCGAATGAACTCGAGATTGCGGGCATGGAATATGGCAAGAACCCGTTTCAACATGGCTATGCGCGTAACTCGCGTCCGGTGAGATCGATAAACAGGTCTTCCAGATCGCGCTGGCGTACACGCAACCTTTGCAGATCTATGCCCGCATGCATCAACTGTTGCAGAGTGCGGGCCACGTCGCTGGAGGCAATGTGGCAGATGCTGTCGTCTTTAATCATCGCATGTTCAATACCATCGACGCGGTCAGGATAGTCGGCAGCCGGCAGCTCCAGAATGACATCGCCGTAGTGCTGTTGTAGCAGGCGGTCCGGCGTACCCTGTGCAATCACGCGCCCGCGATCCATGATCGCGATCTCATCGCACAACTGATAGGCCTCTTCCATGTAGTGGGTGGTGAGTACGATGCTGGTCGCGCGCTGTTTGATACGGTGGATCAACGACCAGAAATTGCGTCGAGCCTGTGGGTCCAAACCGGTAGTGGGTTCATCCAGGAACACGATTTTTGGCGCATTAATCAATGCTATGGCCAGCAACAAGCGTTGCCGTTGTCCGCCCGAGAGTTTCCGGTTGTCTCGCTTTAAAAGCGCTTCAAGCGAACAGGCCTCGATCAGCTCATCGACATCTGCGTGAGTATCGTAGAGTGAAGCGAACATCCGCAGTGTTTCACCAACGGTAATAAAGTCCTGCAGCGCGGTATTCTGAAACGCAATGCCCGCTTCACGGCGGAAGCGTTCCCCGGCCGGTTCTTCACGATAGAGAATCTCACCGCGAGTGGGTGGCGTGATGCCCTCAATCATCTCTATAGTTGTGGTTTTGCCCGCACCGTTCGGCCCGAGCAAGCCAAAGCAGACCCCCTCAGGAATCTCCAGATTAATGCCGTCTACAGCGGTGGTATCCGCATAGATCTTGGTCAGATCGACCGTTCGAATGATGGCGCCCATGTGCCTAGGTTATCACCGCACTGCGTGCTAAACAGCACTAAACCTTTTGCGCAATCGCAGCATCTAAAGACCGATTAAACCACCAACAGACAGGTTCGTAAGGAGAAGAACGTGTACAGAAACAATGCAACCGCGGCTACTGTATTGATCGGCCTGGTGCTGGCAATGCCAGCCAGCGCGAGTCTCAACAAGAGCATCAAAATCGATGCCGGTGCGACCAGCGATGGTGCCTCATCGGTCAACGGCAACGTGACCGTCGGCGATGGTGCCTACATCAGCGGTGATATCAGCACCGTCAACGGGCGCATCTACGTCGGTAACGGGGTCCAGGCGCAGGATGTAGAGAGTGTCAATGGCCGGATCCAGGTTGGCGACGATGCGAATATCCACTCGGTTGAGACGGTTAACGGCGCCAATGATGTCGGCAGTCGTGTGACCGTCAGGGATGATGTGTCGACCGTGAACGGTACGGTCAAGATTGGTGAGGCGACGACGGTTGGCGGCGACGTCTCGGCTGTGAATGGCAAGATCATGACCGTTGGAACCAGCATCAGCGGCGATGTCATTAACACCAATGGCGGCATGGATCTTGGGCGTGGCACCCGTGTTACCGGCGACGTTGTCGTGCGCAAGCCGAACAATAGTGGCTGGGGCGGTAGCTGGCGTAAAAAGAAGCCGACGGTCATTATCGGACCTGAAGTGTCGATTGACGGTACACTCAGGTTGGAGCGAGAAGTGATCCTCCACGTACATGAGAGTGCCACGATTGGATCGGTTGAAGGAAAGAACGTCGAGATGCAGCGATACAGCGGCGAAACACCCTGATCGCAGCGAGTTGCCCAGTGTCCGGGTACGTGTCAGTACCCGGGCGCGACGCATGATTTTGCGAGTTCTGCCTGATGGTCAGGCGGAGCTCGTGATGCCAAGAGGCGGGCGAGCAGCCGAGGCGGATGCTTTTTTGCTGGCCAATCAGGACTGGTTGATTGAAGAGCAGCACCGCATCCTGTCCGTTGGCGCGCAACGCCCCGTGATGCTCGATCTCCAAGGGGTCGGGGAGCAATGGCGATTGGATGTGCGTGAGCAGCCATTACGTGCAAGACCCGATCGACTGTTACATGGTGATGCGCCGGACCGCTTTGTGTTGCAGGTGTTTGCGAGTGATGACGACGATGAGCATGTGCGAAAACGCGTCAGAGCCAGGCTGATCGAGCGCGCACGGGCGATGTTCGATGATGTGCTACCGCCACTCGCCAGTCGTATGGCATCGCGTTTTGAGCGTATCCAGGTTCGTGCCCAACGTACACGCTGGGGCAGCTACTCGGCATCGGGAACGATCAGCTTGAATTATGCGGTAATCTTTATGCCGCCTGCGGTTGTGCACTATTTGTGTGTACACGAATTGGCGCACTACCACCATATGAACCACGGCGTCGGTTTTTGGAAGCTCGTAGAGCGCCATGCGCCGGGGGCACGTCGACTGGATCGGGAATTGACGCGATTACAGTCGACCATTCCGCGTTGGTTGCTGGCAATAAGCTAGCCCTGGTCAAGTAGCTCGCGCAGGTCAATCACTGCGGCGTTAGCGCGGGACAGGTAAGACGCCAGCACCAGCGAGTGATTTGCGA
Organism: Pseudomonadota bacterium; assembly: GCA_039187375.1. GTDB lineage: Bacteria > Pseudomonadota > Gammaproteobacteria > Steroidobacterales > Woeseiaceae > CALBPI01. Next base: position 15,172 of record JBCCZN010000039.1, on the reverse strand, counting down.
ACAGTCCATAGCCGCTGCCGTTCAAAATCATCGGGCTATTCACTGATGCAAGGCTCGATTCGAGTTCACGAATGATCTGGCGCAGACTGACGGTCGCATTCTTGTCCTTTAAGACTTGTGCGAAATCGAATTCAGCCGCACGCAGGAAGTGCACCAGCGCCCAAGCCGTGCCACGTGCCTCGAAAAATACATCATCAATCTCCCACCAGCTGGTCTTAACGACAATATCCTGCTCGCTGTTGCCTCCACCCGAAACCGCCGATGCATCACCGGCCAGGTCAGTATTGATGCGTGCCTGACCAACGCTGGCTGTGAGTCTCTGCGACATATTGCCGAGGCGTTTTTCGACCTGACCCAGCCATTCGCGCAGATTATCAGCGCGTGCAAAAAACTTCGCCTGGTTGTTGTTCGTATCGAGCAGCCGGCTCTGATAGCGTTCCAGTGACGTGATTCCCTTGCGATATTCATCCTCAGCGGCAGGAAACCACCACTTGTTGTAGTCAATGAAAAACTGCGACTCAGCAGCGGACAGATCTTCGTCTTCGGTGGATTGCGATTGTGAGCGGCTGTAATCATTGCGCATCACGCGGGCCAGATCCCGCACCTGCGTCAAGACACCCACCTCGAAACTTGGAATGTTGTCAAGAAAAACGCTGGGTGGTGCGATGTCGTTAACCAAAAAGCCACCAGGCTTGTCGAGCAGCGTCGATGACACCTTGATCAGGGTATTGGTCGTGGCAAAGCCAATCGTTGATTGCTCCGGTTCAACCCCGGTTTCGACCCAGAAGATAGCCGGCTGTCGCGACCAGTACCAGGCGAAAAACAGCAAGACCAAAAATGCGATACCGGCGACGCCGGCGAGCGTCCACAAAAGTCGATTGTCTTTTCCAATTGAGGTTTGCATAGGGTTCAGGCGGCTTCATCCACCAGCTGGCGCAACACGTATTGCAGGATACCGCCATTGCGGTAGTAGTCCCACTCTTTGGGTGTGTCGATACGCACCGTTACGGCAAACATCACGACCGTCCCGTCATCGGCGGTGGCCGCCACCTCGACCTGCTTGGGCTGGTCCAGTTCGATTCCAGTGATCGAATAACGCTCAGTGCCATTCAGCCCCAACGAGTTTGCATCGTCGCCCTCTAGGAACTGTAGCGGTAATACGCCCATGCCGATGAGATTAGAGCGATGGATGCGCTCAAAGCTCTGTGCGATGACCGCTTTGACGCCCAGTAACAGCGTGCCCTTGGCAGCCCAGTCACGTGAAGAGCCGGTGCCATATTCTTTGCCGGCGATGACAACCAATGGCGTGTGGTTTTCTGCGTAGCGCTGCGCCGCGTCAAATATGCTCATCTGTTCGCCGGTGGGTTGGTGTCGTGTCCAGCCACCTTCGGTACCCGGCGCGAGCAGGTTACGCAACCGGATGTTGGCGAATGTGCCGCGCATCATCACTTCGTGATTGCCACGGCGTGAGCCATACGAATTGAAATCTACCTCCTTGACATTCTGCGCGCGCAAATAATCCGCTGCTGGGCTGTCTTTTGCGATATTGCCCGCCGGTGATATGTGGTCGGTCGTGACGGTGTCGCCGAGTAGAGCCAGTACGCGCGCATTGTGGATGTCGGTGCTGGCCGGCAGTGCGCGGGCCATGCCGTCGAAGTAGGGTGGGTTCTTGACGTAGGTTGAGGCGTCATCCCACTGATAGATGTCTTCACCGCCTGACGGCAGACGCTGCCAGTTGTCGTCACCGTCGAACACACTGTCATAGCTTGTAGCGAACATCTGCGAGTCGATGCACGCAAAAATCACGTCGTGAATCTCTTTCTGACTTGGCCAGATATCCTTGAGGTAGACATCATTGCCGTCGGTGTCCTGGCCAAGCGGTTCGTCGAATACATCGATGTCCATGTTGCCAGCAATGGCGTAGGCCACCACCAGCGGCGGTGAGGCGAGGAAGTTCATTTTTACTAACGCGTGGATGCGACCCTCAAAATTGCGGTTGCCTGAGAGCACGCTGCAACCGACGAGTTCCGATTCACGCACCGCCGCGTCGATTTCTGATCGTAACGGGCCGGAGTTGCCGATACAGGTTGTGCAACCATAGCCAACAGTGTGAAAGCCTAGTGCCTCGAGATCATCCAGCAAGTTGGCTTTCTCGAGATAGTCGGTCACTACTCGGGAACCGGGTGCCAGGCTGGTCTTCACCCAGGGCTGTGTCTTGAGCCCACGCTCAACCGCATTGCGTGCCAACAGACCGGCCCCCACCATCACCGCCGGGTTGGAGGTATTCGTACAGCTCGTAATGGCCGCGATTAATATTGCGCCGTCCTTAAGCGCGACGGTGTCCTCGCCCATGTTAAGCGCAATACTGCCTTTGTCATCGTCACGACCGTCAATCATCGGTGCCAGATGCTGTGCGAAGGTGGTATTGGCCTGTGACAGTGGTATGCGATCCTGAGGTCGTTTAGGGCCTGCAATGCTGGGTTCGACGGTACTCATATCCAACTCCAGCACATCGCTGTAAAGTGCGTCCGGCGCGCCGTCTTCGCGCCATAAGCCCTGTGCTTTGGCATAGGCCTCTACGAGCTCAATGTGTGCTGCGTCACGTCCAGACAGTGTCAGATAGCGAATCGTCTCGCCATCGATTGGGAAAATGGCGCAGGTCGAGCCGAACTCTGGTGACATGTTACCCAGCGTCGCGCGATCGGCGAGTGGCAGGTGTTTCAGGCCGTCGCCGAAGAACTCGACGAACTTGCCGACAACCCCCAAGTTGCGCAACATCTCGGTACAGGTCAGCACCAGATCGGTTGCGGTGGTACCTTCGCGCAGTGCGCCAGTGAGCTTAAAGCCGATGACCTCGGGTATCAGCATCGTAATGGGTTGGCCGAGCATTGCCGCTTCGGCCTCGATGCCGCCGACACCCCAGCCCAACACCGCCAGGCCATTGACCATGGTGGTATGCGAGTCAGTGCCCACCAGCGTATCCGGGTAAGCGAGCCGCTCACCATCACGGGTGACGTCGAAGACCACACGCGAGAGGTACTCAAGATTAACCTGGTGCACGATGCCAGTATTCGGTGGCACGACCTTGAAGCTGTCAAACGCGGTTTGGCCCCAGCGCAAGAAAGCATAACGCTCCTTGTTGCGCAGATACTCAATTTTGTTGTTGAGGTCCAGCGCGTTTGCGCTGCCGTAATTGTCGACTTGCACCGAATGGTCGATGACCAGTTCGACGGGAGAGAGCGGGTTGATCGATTCCGGATCACCGCCCAGCCGAGTGACTGAATCACGCATGGCCGCCAGATCTACCAGCGCAGGGACGCCGGTGAAGTCCTGTAAAATCACGCGACTGGGTGTAAACGAAATCTCGGTTGCTGGAGCGGCTTTTGGATCCCAATGCGCGAGCGCGAGGATGTCCTCGCGCGTGACGTCGCGACTATCTTCATGCCGTAGCAGGTTTTCCAATAGAATTTTTAGTGAGAAGGGTAGACGATTAACATGGCCTTGCGTGACCGCGTCCAGTCTGTAGTAAGAAAACTCGCGCTCAGCTAGTACCAACGTATCGCGCGCGCCAAACGTATTGCTCATGTTGTCTCCGATCGCCTGTCGTTGCGACAAGCGGTGTGCCCCGGAGAGTGATTATATCGAAATGGCCAGATCCGGTGCGCCAGTCGATGGTGAGTATTCACCCGCTGTATGCACGTCACTGGTATCGATTGCACCACCGCCCAGACACTCATCGCCATCATACAAAACGGCATATTGCCCAGGTGCAACGGCCCATTGCGGGTCCTCGAAGTTCAGCGTGACACCGCCGCCGCCGAACTGTACTCGACAACGCTGATCGCGCTGCCGGTAGCGAACCTTGACGCTTAATATGCGCCCCTCCAGCGTCGATTCGGGCGGATTGATCCAGTGCCAATCATCACAGCGTACCCAGCGGTGCATCAGCCAGGGGTGGTGCTTGTCTTGCACAACCTGCAGGACGTTATCGTCCAGATGCTTGCGGGCGACATACCACGGGGCATCACTGGCATTTGCCTGGCCACCAATGCCCAGTCCCTGGCGTTGTCCAAAGGTGTAGTACATCAAGCCGTTATGCCGACCGATTGGCGTGCCCGTGGCATCGACGATATCGCCTGGTTGGGCAGGCAGGTATTCGGAGAGAAATTCGCGAAACGGACGTTCGCCGATAAAACAGATGCCAGTGGAGTCGCGTTTTTTGTGGGTAGGTAGTGCCGCATCAGTCGCCAGCATGCGCACCGTCGGTTTGTCGATGTCACCCAGCGGAAAACGGACGTCTTGCAGTTGCCCGCCTGACACCGCGTGCAGGAAATAACTTTGATCCTTGTTGCCATCGACCCCCTTGTGTAAATGCGAACGTCCCTCGATGTGCTGGACCCGCGCATAGTGCCCAGTCGCAATCAGTTCGGCGCCCAGACGTCGTGCATAGTCTGCGAAAACACCGAACTTGATCTCACGATTACACAGCACGTCGGGGTTTGGCGTGCGGCCACGCCGATACTCATTGAGGAAGTAAGCGAAAACGCGCTCGCGATATTGCGCAGCAAAATTGATGTGATGCAGCGTAATACCCAGGCGCGCGCAAACGCGCCGTGCGTCCTGCAGATCCTGGGCTGCACTGCAATAGCCATCATCGTCATCCCAATTGGTCATGTGCAGCGCTTCAACTCGATAGCCCTGTCGCTGCAGCATCAATGCGACGACCGATGAGTCCACGCCGCCGGATAGACCGACCATGACGGTTTGCGATGACGGTGTCTGCGATCCGGTATTCATAGTCGATATTGTAGGCCAATACCGGACATCAGGTGTCTCGACTCAGAGTTGTCGGACGATCGGGCGTAATTCGTCGAGCAGACGTTGCGCATCGCCAGGGTTGGGGATTGCAATGCGTTGTCGTTGCCCAGTGAGGTAGTCATCAATACTGTGCAGTACCACCGGTGCGCGTAGCCGGTGTGATTGTTCCAGTAACTCGTCGCGCTCACGCCATGCCACGTGGGTCACGACCGGGTCACGGCGAGCTGATGCATCATGCTCAATCGCGTCACCGCAGTAGACCAGGCGCACGTACTGGCGTTGGCGGTGGTCATCGTACCAGAGGTAGGCGCCAATAAACCCAGTTGGACGAAAGACCCAGCAGGTCTCCTCCATAAACTCTCGAACGATAGCCTGATCGGGCGTTTCCCCGGTGTCGATGTGTCCGCCCGGCAGGTTGATGACGGAGCCGAGAGAGGTCTGCTCATCGATACAGAGGAACCGGCCATCGCGTTGCGCTATGCCCGATACCGTGATGTCTGTGTCGGCCAAACCGGCCGCGCGATCAATGCGTGCCATTAGCGTGATTGCCTATAGATGCATCTGTCGAAATTCATTTTCGACTTCACTTGCCGCCCAAATTTCGTCGAAGGTCTCGAGGTAACTACTGGCGACCTGCGGCGCGCAGGTATCGGCGACGCCGTCCCAGCGCTCCGCGTCCAGTCGGTAAGCAATCGAGCGATTGTCTGCGATGCAATACGCCACCTTCTGACCCCGATATTCCTCGTGAATGTTCCGAAATTCAATAAAACTGTTCAGTCGACGGCCCATTGTCACGAGTCGATTGCCATTTTTGATGGCGCGTGATGGGTCTGAGATCAGTACACGAACGCGGGCAAATCTTCGCGACAAGATCAATTTTTTGACCGCCTCGAGGAAATCGGGATGGTCATAAATGCCCGGCTCAAGATCGCGCGTAATGATCGATACCTTGCGCTCGGCCTGGGCGCAGATCATGGACGCGGCCTCACGCATGTCCTGACGCGTTGTCAGTTCCCAGCGTTCACCGTGTTGTTCATGCTCCGCAGCACTCATTGCACGATCTCCAACGAGCGCTGCTGCGCTGCGTCTAGGGATCAGGCGGTGATGCGTTGAGTCGCATCAGAACGTGCTCAATCCCGGCTTCATCAAATCGTTCGCCTTCGGCGACGAACCCAAATTTGCGGTAGAAGTCCTGCACCTGTGTTTGCGCGTGCAGCCAGGCAACGTGTCCGGAGTCACTGGCCATCGAGATCAGTAGCTCGAGCAGGGCTGCTCCGACACCGCTGCCGCGATGCGCAGGCAATACCGCCATGCGAGTGATCTTACCGTCGCCTTGCAAACGGCCAGTAGCAACCGCGTCACGGTTTGCATCCAACACGACGACGTGTTGGCTTATGGCGTCCCAGACGTCCCATTCGTCGGCCTCGGAAACGCCTTGTTCTTGAATAAAAACGTGTTTTCGGACTGACATGATCTCGGCTTGATGCCTCGACCAGTCCGTTTGCAACAAGGTTATGTTAAGCATTAAGCGACTTATGTTGAGTGACTATGGTGAATCGGCGTCAGTCTGCTGCAGGCACTCAAGTGCTTTGACAGCCAGTGCTTCTGCGGTCCCGGTATAGCGTTGCGGTGTCATTTGAAGCAGGTTTGCCTTTACTGGCTCTGGCAGATCAAGCTCGCCGACAAACGTTTGGATCGATGCCAGTGTCAACCGTTCGCCGCGTGTCAGTGATTTCAATCGTTCGTACGCATCGGCAATGCCATGCCGACGCATCACGGTCTGAATCGCCTCTGCGAGAACTTCGGGGCTATCGTTGAGGTCAGCATCCAGCTTTTGCACATCAACCTCGAGCTTGCTGATACCTTTTCGCAGTGAGGCAACGGCGATTTCCAAGTAACCCAAGGCGGTGCCGAGATTACGCAATACGGTTGAGTCGGTCAGATCTCGCTGCCAGCGCGAGATCGGCAGCTTGTTGGCCAGGTGTTGTAGTAACGCACTGGCCAGTCCGAGGTTGCCTTCGGCGTTCTCAAAATCGATCGGATTGACCTTGTGGGGCATCGTTGACGAGCCCACTTCGCCCTCGACTGTACGTTGGCGAAAATAGCCAACACTGATGTAACTCCAGGTGTCTTTGGCGTAATCGCTCAGTACTGTTGCGATCCGAATCAGCGTATGGGCGTATTCGGCGATCCAGTCATGCGGCTCGATCTGTGTCGTGAACGGATTCGGTGTCAGACCGAGGGAGCGCACAAAGCGTTTGGAGACTTTTGGCCAATCGATATCGGGATATGCCGCCACATGCGCATTGAAGTTGCCCACGGCGCCATTGAATTTGCCGAGGATATCAACACTCTGAAATGCCTGCCGCTCGCGGTGCAGCCGGATCAGGGTATTGGCCAACTCCTTGCCAAGTGTGGTCGGGCTCGCAGTCTGCCCATGTGTGCGGCTGAGCATGGGTGTGGCCACGTGCTGATGCGCCAATTCCGCGAGTTCGGATTGAAGCGCGCCCAATGAGGGTTGTAGCACGCGCTTGCGCGCATCGCGCAACATCAGCGCATACGCCAAATTGTTGATGTCTTCTGAGGTGCAGCCAAAGTGAATGAACGGTATTGCAGCGTCAGCTTCCTGTTCACGCAGTACCTCTTGCAACAGGTACTCACATGCTTTCACGTCATGATTCGTAGTCGCTTCGATTTCCTTGACGCGCAACGCATGGGCATCGTCAAACTGGGTCGCCAGTCGATTCAGTGCGCTCAGCGCGGTTTTCGACAGCACCGGCCGGTCGGGCAGATCGGACTGTGCCAGCCATTCCAGCCAGCGCACCTCGACCAGAATGCGGTAACGGATCAGGCCATATTCGCTGACGATGTCACGCAGTGACGCGACTTTGCTGGCATAACGGCCATCGAGTGGCGACACAGCGCGCAAGTTCTCAATCTTCATAGCATAATAATAGCCTGTTCACGGGCCGCTCCGGCGTGTGAACCGCAGTTTTTCCACCTACTGATGACGAAGGGACAATGAGCGAGCAAAAATTCAGGACTGAACGTGATTCCATGGGCGAGCTGGAGGTCCCCGCTGAGGCGCTTTGGGGCGCGCAGACACAGCGCGCCATCAATAATTTCCAAATCTCGGGCGAAGGCATGCCGGCTGCGTTTATCGAGGCGCTGGCGAGGGTCAAATGGGCTGCTGCGGGTGCGAATGGTGAGCTTGGATTGCTGTCATCGGGTTCGGCTCAGGCGATTCAGCAGGCCGCGCAGCAGATCATCGACGGTGCCCATCGCGATGCATTCCCGGTTGATGTATTCCAGACTGGATCCGGCACAAGCTCCAACATGAATGCTAATGAGGTCATCGCACGGCTGGCCAGTGACATTCGCGGCAAGCCGATTCACCCCAATGACGATGTGAACATGGGGCAGAGCAGCAATGACGTGATTCCGACGACGATTCACGTTGCCGCCGCGACGCGTGTGCACAAGAAACTGCTGCCGGCATTGGAGCATCTGTCGACAACGCTGGCAGATAAGGCGGAAGAGACGGACGCAATCGTCAAAACCGGTCGGACGCATCTAATGGATGCGATGCCCGTGCGGCTTAGTCAGGAACTCACCGCCTGGCGGACTCAGATCGAACAAGGCATGGCCAGGCTGCACGCCAGCTTGCCGCGCGTTCAGGCGCTGGCACAGGGCGGAACCGCGGTTGGCAGTGGTATCAATGCGCATCCGCGATTCGGCGCCAAGGTGGCGACCCTGTTGGGCGAGCAGACAGGCATAGAGTTTTCTAGCGCCGATTCGTTGTTCGAGGCTTTAGCGTGCCAGGACAGCATCGTCGAGCTGTCGGGCCAGTTGCGGGTGATCGCTGTGTCTATCATGAAAATTGCCAATGACCTGCGATGGATGAACTCGGGTCCGTTGGCAGGTCTCGGTGAGATCGCGCTGCCAGCGCTGCAGCCTGGCTCAAGCATCATGCCGGGCAAGGTGAATCCTGTGATCCCTGAGGCGGCGGCGATGGTTGCTGCAGAGGTTATCGGCAACGATACGACCATTACCGTGGCCGGCCAGGCGGGTAGTTTTCAGCTAAATGTCATGCTGCCAGTCATTGCGAAGAATGTACTGCAATCAATTGAAATATTAGCCAATATCGTAGTTTCACTAGCGGATTCTGCGATTGCTGGCTTTACCGTCAACGAAGACAAATTGAGCGAAGCATTGGGTCGCAATCCGATTCTGGTTACCGCGCTCAATCCTGTGATCGGTTATGAGCTCGGGGCCAAGGTTGCCAAGCAGGCGTATGCCGAGGGGCGTCCGGTTAAGGAGGTCGCGCTGGAGTTGACCGATTTGTCGGCAGAGGAGTTGGATCGTTTGCTGGATCCGGCGGCACTGACCGAGGGCGGTATTCGCAACTGAGCACAGGCGAGGCAGCGGCATGATGGCATGGGACGGTGAGGCGTTGCGCGCGCGCCTTACAGCCCACACTGTTGCGCCGGATCCACGCGACATCGACTGGCCGACGGCGGAGACTGAGCGCAGTCGAGGTTGGCGCCAGGAGCAGGCACGCAAGGCCCGTATCGCTGCGGTTTTGGTCGCGTTTGTGCGCAATGAGGCGGGCGGTTGCGACGTGGTGTTGACCCAGCGCGCAGCGCATCTGGCGCATCATCCCAGCCAAATCAGTTTTCCCGGTGGTGCTGCCGAGCCCGGTGACGCGGGGCTTGCCGGCACGGCGCTTCGTGAAGCAGAGGAAGAGGTCGCTCTGCCTGCGTCGTCGGTCGAAGTGATCGGATTTTTGCGGCCGCATTGGGCGATCAGCGGATACGCGATGACCCCCGTGATTGGCTACGTTAGCGAGCCGGTATCGCTGAAGGCGGATCCGGGCGAGGTTGGTGACATCTTCAGGGTGCCCGCGTCGTTCCTGCTGGACGCATCGAACTACCGGCGTAGCCTACGTGAATTCAAGGGTGTTGAATGGCCGACGATGGAGCTGATCTGGCAGGATCGACGGATTTGGGGGGTGACGGCACAGGTCATTTCGAATTTAGAAAAGATATTAAAAACAGAATAATATGAAAGAATTCGAGAAATTAGTTGAGATCATGGCGGCACTTCGGGACCCCCAGTCCGGTTGCCCGTGGGACGTGGAGCAGGACTTCGCCAGTATCGCGCCCTACACCATTGAGGAGGCCTATGAGGTTGCCGATGTGATTCAGCGCGAGGCTTGGGACGAGTTGCCGGACGAGCTCGGTGACCTGCTTTTGCAGGTTGTGTTTCATGCCCAGATGGCCGATGAACGCGGTTGGTTCAATGTCGACGACGTGGCGGCGGCGATCAATGCCAAGATGATTCGTCGGCATCCGCATGTCTTTTCCGATGAGGCACGCGGCGATGCGCAAGCGCAATTGGCACGCTGGGATCAGATGAAGGCGGATGAGAAACGCGAATCGGCTGATTCGCAGAGCAGTATTCTCGATGCGGTGACCGTGGGCCTGCCGGCATTGCAACGCGCACAGAAGCTCGGCAAGAAAGCGGCCAAGGCCGGTTTCGATTGGCCGAACGCCCACCAGGTCCGGGACCAAATTGACCTCGAGCTCAGCGAGCTGGACGCGGAGCTGGACGTCGACCTGGGCGAGCAGGCGAGCGCGACACGCGTTGCGCAGGAACTGGGTGACGTTTTGTTTAGTGTCGTGCAGTTGGCGCGACATCTGGATGTGGATGCAGCTGAAGCCCTGCGTATGGCTAATTTTCGGTTCGTGACTCGTTTCCAGCAGATGGAGCAACAGGCCAGATCGCAGGGTGATGCGCTTGAAGCGTGGTCGGCGGATGAATGGGAGCGCGCTTGGCGGCGTGCCAAACAGGCAACGGAATAACGCGCGAGGGCGTTCAGCGCCGATTCAGTCTGCCGACGGTAGGGTGGGGCCGTGAATCAAAATTACGCCTGTATCGGAGGGCGCCATCATGTCCATTTCCAATGTCTCTCGGGGGATGCTTCTAGTCAGTCTTGTTTTCGCTTCAGCACAGGTTGCTGCTGACCCGCGAAACACCCAGCGCCAAAGTCGTACGGTCCTGGCAGACGTGGTTGACGTCAAACCACTGATTCGAACCGTTGAGGTCGAGGTTCCGGTGCGTGAGTGTTATGAGCGTCCGGTACGCAGGGCCCAACCGCGTGCCAGTCTCGGGCGTACCGTCGCCGGTGGCATTATTGGTGGCGTACTCGGCGCACAGGTTGGCGATGGCAGTGGGCAGCGGGCCGCGACCGTGATCGGTTCGGTGATTGGTGCTGCGGCGGCGAATGAATCGGCTAAGACCTCGGAAACACGCGTTGAGCGGTATTGTGAAACGACGTATGAATACGAGTCACGTGAGCGCGTTGACGGTTTTCGTGTGACCTACGAGTATCTCGGTGAGGTCTATGTGACGCGCACGCAGACGGATCCGGGTGACACCATCCGGGTGCGGATCAGCGTGACGCCACTGGCGGATTGATCAACAACTGACGACTGCAACATTGCATCACAAACGGCTTGCACCAAGAATGCACTGATGGAACGAACAGACACTCAACAACAACGCCACCGCTTGCGCCGCCGATTCGTGATTGGCGCGCTGCTGGCGATGGGCGGGTGTCTGGTCGCTACTGATCCGGTGTTGGCACAGGCGCCGCCGACAGATTCGGCGGCGTACTCGCAGGATCAGGTGACACTGGAGCAGGCCGTGCGCAAAGTAAGAGCGCAATACAAGGGTCGAATACTGGCGGCGGAGTCGCGCGGTAATGGGGCCAACAAGGTGCACGTCATCAAGATTCTCGGCGATGATGGCCATGTACGGACGGTGCGGATCCGTGCCAACCCGCGCTGATCAACTGTCTCGACTGGCGAGGTTGAATACATGCGTTTGCTTTTGGTAGAGGACGACAAATCGCTACGCGACAGCCTGACGGCTCAGTTGCTGGATGCTGGACATCGAGTGGAGTGTGCCGAAGATGGCGAGGAGGGCTGGCATTACGCCAGCGAATATCCAATTGATTTGGCGATTGTTGACTTGGGTTTACCGAAACTGCCTGGACTGGATTTGGTGCGCCGCCTGCGTGGGAGCGGGCACACCTATCCGGTTCTCATCCTAACCGCGCGCGATCAGTGGCAGGATAAGGTAGACGGCCTGACTGCGGGTGCCGATGATTACGTCGCCAAGCCGTTTCACTTCGAAGAGTTGCTCGCCCGCGTGAATGCGTTGTTGCGGCGTGCGGGTGGTTGGGCATCGTCGGTACTCGATTGCGGTGACGTGCAACTGGACACCGCAGCACAACAACTGAGCGTACGCGGTGAGGTGATTGAACTAACCAGTTTCGAATATTCCTTGCTGGAGCATCTGATGCTGCATGCCGGCACGGTCATTTCCAAAACCGAATTAACCGAGCGCTTGTACGATCAGGATTTCGAGCGCGATAGCAACGTGATCGAGGTGTTCATCGGTCGGCTACGTAAGAAGCTCGACCCGGATAACAGCCTCAAACCGATAGAGACCTTACGCGGGCGTGGCTATCGGTTTGCACTAGAGCGCGTAGGCGACTGACGGTCCGCGTGGGTTCGCTACGCTGGCGATTGCTGGCTCTGACTTGCTTGTTATTGACTGCAGGCTTCGCCCTTGTTGGCGGCGTGCTGGATCGAAGTTTCGTCGCAGCGCTAGAGCAGGCGCAGCGGGATCGTCTGGAAGCACAGCTGCTGACCTTGCTGGCTGTTGCTGAACCCGATGCCAATGACCAACTTCGGTTGCCATACGACTTACCCGAAGTGCGGCTGAATACCCCCGCATCGGGGTTGTATGCCGATATCCGTGATGCCCAAGGTCGGTCGGTTTGGCAATCGCGCTCCGCGCTCGGATTGGTTTTTGATCCACAACTTGCCTTGCCCGAACCCGGCCAGCAGCGCGCTGCCGTGCAGTTTTCGGAAACCGGGGAGACCCTACAGACAATGACTCTCGGTGTCGTTTGGGAATTCAACGAGGGTGTGTCGGAGTTCTCCGGGTCTCGCAGTGCCTATTTTGCGGTGACGGTGCGAGAGAGTCGGGCATCGATTCAAGGTCAGCTCGCACAGTTTCGCCGCAATCTGTATTGGTCGTTTGGCGCCGTAGCAGGCCTGATACTTTTGGCAATGGGCGCGTTGTTGGGTTGGTTATTGCGACCGCTCGGTCGTATCGAAAACGAGATTGAGGCGATCGAGCAAGGTCACGCGACGCGGTTGTCGAAGCACTATCCGAATGAGCTAACCGGGGTTGCACGCAACCTCAATGCGCTACTGGATGCTGAACAACGGCGCACGCAGCGGTATCAGGAGACGCTCGCCAACCTCGCCCATAGTTTAAAAACGCCCCTCGCGGCGGCGCGCGCTTTGGTGCAGCGGCAAGCAAGTGCGGGCGACAACGTCGAACTGCAGCAACAGCTCGATAGAATGCAGGATATCGTGCGTTACCAATTGTCACGACCTGCTGCTTCCAGCGCAGACAGCATGTTGCATGGACGCATTGATGTGGTCTTGGTATTGAATACGCTGCTCTCCAGTCTGGACAAGGTCTACGCCGACAAAACGGTCAGTGCGCAGTTGGATGCAGAGCGCACTGCAACGTTTCGTGGAGAGTCGGGTGATTTGCTCGAAATACTCGGAAACGTACTCGACAACGCCTACAAGTGGTGTACGAGCCGCGTACTGGTGCGCTTACACCACGATGGCTGTAGCGAGGGTCAGTTTAGAATCGACATAGACGACGATGGTCCTGGATTTCCGACAGACGGCGCTGAGGCTGCGCTGACTCGCGGTCACCGACTGGATGAGGCGACCCCCGGCAGTGGCATTGGACTATCGGTCGTTTACGATCTGGTGCGCGACTATGGCGGCGACATCCAGTTGTTGCGCTCAGACCAATTGGGTGGCGCACGGGTCGCACTGACGTTGGGTGTTGCCAATTGACTCTTGCCGCGCGCGAGGCGCTGCAGCCAAACCGGTTGGGCGAGCCTGTGCTGCCGATCGATGCGCGTCGTGAGGAGATTATCGACGCGCTGAAACGACACCAGGTCATCATTGTTTCTGGCGAGACCGGTTCGGGCAAAACGACGCAATTGCCACGGCTTGCGCTGGCCGCAGGTTTTGGACGGCGCGGCATGATTGGTCATACTCAACCGCGTCGTATTGCGGCGCGCTCGGTCGCGAATCGACTTGCTGTAGAGACGGGCTTGGCTCTAGGCGAGGGTATCGGCTTTGCGGTGCGCTTTGACGACCGAACCAGCGATTTGTCTTTAGTGCGTGTCATGACCGATGGCATACTGCTGAACGACGTGCAACGCGATCGTATGCTGTCACGTTATGAGGTGTTGATCATCGATGAGGCGCACGAGCGCAGCCTGAACATCGATTTTTTGTTGGGCATTATCAAGACGCTATTGCCCAGACGCCCAGACCTCAAGGTCATCATTACCTCCGCGACCATTGATCACGAGCGATTCGCTTCGTTCTTTGAAAACGCGCCCGTCATTGAGGTGTCCGGTCGCAGCTATCCCGTCAAGATCGAATACGCAGATGCCTCGATCGCAAGCGACGATTCACGCGAATTGTCGCGAGCGGTTTGCGACAGTGTGCAAACACTGTTGCAGCGCAGCTTGCCGTCCTTGGCGCAGGACATCCTGGTGTTTTTACCGGGCGAGCGCGAGATCCGTGACTGTGAGCGGGCGCTAAGAAAGCGTGGCTTATTGCCGGCGGCCAGTTGGGAGATCTTGCCGTTGTACGGGCGCTTGTCCGACACCTTGCAACAACAGGTGTTCAAGCCCGGCAAGCAACGCCGTGTGGTGCTTGCAACAAACGTCGCCGAAACCTCGTTGACCGTACCGCGGATCGGAGCGGTCATCGACAGTGGTTTGGCACGTTTAAAGCGCTACTCCAGTCGTACCCGAATTGAGCGTCTTCAGGTCGAGGCAGTGTCACAAGCCAGTGCCAATCAACGAGCCGGTCGTTGCGGGCGTATCGGGCCGGGTATTTGTTTGCGGTTATTCTCGCAAGCCGATTTCGAGGCGCGCAGTGAATTCACGGATGCAGAAATTCTGCGCAGTAATCTGGCTTCGGTTGCGCTGCAACTCGAGGCCATGCGACTGCCTGGTCTGGATCGCTTTGCACTGCTCGATCGGCCCGATCCGTCGCGTATTGAGGATGCCCGACGTCTGCTGGTTGAACTTGGTGCGCTGCACCGTCACAAGGGTATTACCAAGCTCGGCAAGCGCTTGAGCCGATTGCCACTGGATCCCAGGTTGGGGCGGATGTTGTTGGCGCCTATGCCAGAGCGTCTGATGCCGGCCCTGGTGATCTGTGTGGCGGGC
>JBCCZN010000038.1:0-17921 GCA_039187375.1 Pseudomonadota bacterium | reverse complement strand
TCTTGTGCTGGTACTTGAGCACCAGCAGGTCAAACGCCCCTTTGTCACCCTTTTGTACCCGACGCACCAGTTGTGCGTCTTCCGCCGTTGAGCCCATACGGGCAAACCCCTTTGTGCTACCCGCGCCACGTCCGGGGATGAGTCTTCACACCCCCAATAGACCTGTGCCACGTCAGAAAGTTCTTATTTTTCCCTAACGATTCCGCGATGGTACACCAAGCGAGACCCCACCCTGTCTTTCTAGTGGGGAAGCTGACGCTGCCAGCGCCACAGAATCATCAAATGCCGCCGCGCTTTGTCCTGCGCCCGACCGCCCAACCAGGCTACAGCCGTTCGACCGTCAGCCAGCCGCCAACCCAATAAACACAGATATCGCGAACACAGTGAGGCCTTTGATAAGCGGGCAGCGCACCGCGTCCCGTTAATTTGCAAATGCCACTCGAGCTGCGCCGAGACAAAGACCCTGTCTGGAATCTCACAGCGCTGCACCTGCCAAACGCCGATAGCAACCCAGGTGACGGATACACACGCTAAGACACTGCGTGGCACGGGATCATGGATGGCCAATGCCAGCGTGGCAACCAGAAGCAGCGCAGCCAGCCAAAGCAGAAGCAGTGCGCTACGTGTAGATTTGCGTGGTGTCAGTGTCACCCAGGATGGTATGAATGATCGCGGCAATGTCTGTGTCCTCAGTGGTGTCACCCCGCACCAACAAACCAAACAACACCGGATCCTGCATCGCCAATAAGCGCTCAAATGCCGCCTTTTTGACCTCTGACAGCGCCAGATAATGCTGATTCAGAAAGCTCACCAACAGCTGGTCAAGCTCACGCATTCCCCGGCGACAACGCCAGGTCAGCGCGCGAATTTGGGGGTCAGCATGCATAGCCAATCAGTGACGGCGTTCGGCCATCATTTTCTTGGTTTCCGCAATCGCCTTGGCCGGGTTGAGACCCTTCGGGCAGGTTTGCGTGCAGTTCATAATCGTATGGCACCGGTATAGCCGGAACGGATCTTCCAGATCGTCCAAGCGCTCTCCAGTCGCATCGTCGCGACTGTCGACCAGCCAGCGGTAAGACGCCAATAGCGCAGCAGGCCCAAGGTAACGATCTGAGTTCCACCAATAGCTTGGGCAGCTGGTTGAACAGCTGGCACACAGAATGCAGGCAGAGGGCTCGTTGATCAGTTCCTGATCCTCCTTGCTCTGCAGCCGCTCTTGATCAGGTGGCGGCGGCGTTTTGGACTGCAACCATGGCTTGATCGATGCGTATTGCGCATAGAAATTGGTGAGATCAGGCACCAGATCCTTGATGACCGGCATGTGCGGCAGCGGATAAATGCGCACCTCCTCACCGACCTCCTCTGCTGACTTGATGCAAGCCAGCGTATTGCCGCCGCCAATATTCATCGCACACGAGCCACAAATACCTTCGCGACAGGAGCGTCTGAACGTCAACGTCGGATCAATTTCATTTTTGATCTTGATCAGCGCGTCAAGAACCATCGGACCGCAAGTGTCGATATCGACGTCATAGGTGTCCATGCGTGGCGGTGCCTCGCTATCCGGATCGTAGCGATAGATCACATAACGGCGCGTGTTGGTGGCACCCACTGGCGCTGGGTAGTGCTGACCCGCGGTTGGGCGGGAGTTTTTCGGTAATCGAAATTCTGCCATGACAATACTCCGGAATTAGTAGGTCCGTGCCTTGGGCGGAATCGCCTCGACTTCGTCGGTGAGCGTTTCACTGTGTACGGGTCGATAGTCAATGGTCACCGAGTGATCCGTACCAACCCATGCCAGCGTGTGTTTCATCCAGTTTTCATCATCGCGATCCGGATAGTCCTCACGCGCTTGCGCGCCGCGACTCTCCAGCCGATTGTCGGCTGAGCGAATCGTCGCCATCGCATTGATCATTAGATTCTCCAGCTCGATTGTCTCAATCAGATCTGTATTCCAGATCAGTGACGTATCGGACACGCTGACATCTGCCAACGCCGCGGCACAGCGATCCATTTTCTCGATACCTTCTTTTAACAACGAGTCAGTACGGAACACCGCCGCATGTTGTTGCATCACCTTTTGCATCTCCAGTCGGATCTCGGATGTCTTGCGCGAGCCCTTGGCGTAACGCAACCGATCCAGCTGATCGACCGAATTTTGTCCAGCACCATTCGGTAGTTCCGGTTGCGCGGCACCCGGTTTCATCGTCTCCGCGCAGAAATGCGCAGCACCTCGACCGAAGACAACCAGATCCAGCAGTGAGTTCGAACCAAGACGATTGGCACCGTGTACCGAGACACAACCTGCTTCCCCGATCGCCATCAGACCGGGCACAACACTGTCCGGATCGCCGTCTTTTAGCGTCACGACCTGACCGCGATAATCAGTCGGAATACCGCCCATGTTGTAGTGGACGGTGGGCAATACCGGAATCGGCTGTTTGTTGACATCGACCCCGGCAAAGATTCGAGCGGTCTCTGCGATCCCCGGCAGGCGCTCGTCAATGACCTCCGGTCCCAAATGCTCGAGATGCAGGAAAATATGATCGTTTTCCGCACCCACGCCACGACCCTCTTGAATCTCGATGGTCATCGAACGACTGACCACATCGCGCGAGGCCAGATCCTTGGCATTGGGCGCATAACGCTCCATAAAGCGCTCGCCTTCTGAGTTGGTCAGATAGCCACCCTCACCACGCGAGCCTTCGGTGATAAGACAACCGGCGCCGTAGATACCGGTCGGATGGAACTGCACAAACTCCATATCCTGCAACGGCAGACCCGCGCGCGCGACCATGCCACCGCCATCACCGGTACAGGTGTGCGCCGAGGTGCAGGAGAAGTAGGCACGCCCGTAACCGCCAGTCGCCAGAATCACCTTGCTGGCACGGAAACGGTGTAACGTTCCCTCAGCCATGTTCAGTGCCACGACGCCGCGGCACTCGCCATCGACCATGATGAGGTCAATCGCAAAATATTCGATAAAAAACTCGGCATCGTGTTTGAGCGACTGTTGGTAGAGCGTGTGCAACATCGCATGGCCGGTGCGATCAGCAGCTGCACAAGTGCGCTGCGCAGTCCCTTCACCAAAGTGCGTCGTCATGCCTCCGAACGGGCGCTGGTAAATCTTGCCGGCTTCGGTACGCGAGAACGGCACACCGTAATGCTCCAGCTCGATCACCGCTTTAGGCGCCTCTTTGCACATGTACTCGATGGCGTCCTGATCACCAAGCCAATCGGCGCCTTTGACGGTGTCGTACATATGCCAACGCCAATCATCTTCACCCATGTTTCCCAGCGCCGCTGAAATACCGCCCTGCGCCGCCACCGTGTGGCTGCGAGTCGGGAACACTTTGGTGATACAGGCGGTCGTAAAACCGGCCTCGGCCAGACCGAACGTAGCACGCAACCCTGCTCCGCCTGCACCAACCACCACGACGTCGTAGGTGTGATCAATCATGTTGTAATCAGAGGACATCAGGCACTTCCCAGTGAAATTCGCAGAATTGAAAACACAGACGCAACACCCAGGAAAGCGTATATGAGCTTCAGGCCGATCAGGGTCACAACCTTGGTGCCACCGTGCACGTAGTCCTCCACAACGACCTGCGTGCCGAGCTTGGAGTGATACAACATCGTCATTGCGAACAGCAGCAACAAAATGGTGTTGATCGGTGCTGCGATCCAGTTGGTGACGGTGACGTAGTCATAGGCATCGAGCGCGAGTAGTGACAATGCAAACCACAGCGTCAGCGGAATCATCGCCACCGCGGTGACTCGCTGGCTCCACCAGTGCTCGGTTCCTTCCTTGGCCGAACCGAGGCCCAGCACTCTACCCAACGGTGATTTCAACGACATCGTCAGTCCTTACCAGAACGCGACCAGCCACGAGATCACGGTCGCGGTGGCACTAAACCCAACCACTGTCCAACCCGATGCACGCGCCTGCGCCATTTCGAAGCCGCGCCCGGTGTCCCAAAACAAATGCCGGACACCGTTGCCCAGGTGGTAATAAAACGCGAACAGCCACCCCGCAATCGCGAGCTGGCCGATAATCGATCCAATTAACAACTGCACTCGCCCATAAGCCTCAGGCCCGGTCGCCGCGGACAGCAGCCAGGCGATGAAGACCAACGTACCGAAGCTCAATGCCACACCGGTCATTCGGTGCAGTATCGATAACGTCGATGTAATTCGAAACTTGTACGCCGACAGATGCGGCGACAAGGGTCTGGATCGTGTGCCCATCGTCAGTGTGTTGTCCCATTCAGTCCAGCCCGTCCGTATTAGCGACCAGCGTCCCTAAAAATCAATACAACGTCCGTTTTTTTCCCAATCGCCAAAACGCGTCGGCTCAGGCCCATTACGCCCCCCGATTTCCTTCGGTTTTTTGGCTGTGCTGGAAGGCGATGAGCTGTCCCGCCCGGGCGTCACCGTGACCGGTTCCGCAGGCTTCTGATCAGACATCGCGGCTGCCTTCTCATCAACTGTATTCATGGGCGCAATTATGCCAGATAAGACTTTCGCACGCAGTACCCCAACGGGGCTTCCATCCGCTGTCTAAGTCCGCGTAAGGTAGACGACATGACAGAGATTCAAAAGCGCGACACGTTTCGCATTCTGCGATTTTCCGGAGATGAGAATGCGTCTTTTTTACAAGGGCAACTAACGCAGGATGTGCGCCGACTGGGCGATGAGCCCGCCCTGCTGGCTGCCAGTTGCGATGCGCGGGGCAAGGTCATCGCAGTACTGACCCTGATCGCCTGTCCGGATGGCAGTGGCGATATTCTGGTCGCCGTACGCGACGCACTATCTGATAGCTGGCTTGAGCAGGTTATGCGCTTTCGCTTGCGCGCCAAAGTCGATGCAAAACACGACGATTCGCTGACAATTACGACGGCCTCACAAGCGGCTACCGGCGGTGCACTGGCTCATTGGCAATTGTCTGGCAGCAACGAGGCGTTGGTTCGCACGACCACCCACACCGCAGCGACAGCGCTACGCGAGCAACGTCTGCGTGCGGGCATTGTCGATATCGCCGCGCATGCCAGTGTCAGTTACACGCCACATATGCTCAGCCTCAATCGGGTGGATGCCATCAGCTTTAGGAAGGGCTGCTATACCGGCCAGGAGGTCGTTGCACGTACCGAACACCTCGGTCGCGCCAAGCGTACGCTGCAGGTATTCGAGTCAACCACCGTTCACACCGACGACGAACCCGCATCATTGATGCAGGGCGACAAACCGGCCAGTGCGATTGTGGCCACAGCAGACCAGACCATTGGTGCCATTATGTCGCTGGACGCCGCGCAACAGACGCTGACCGATGCTGATGGTCAACCCGTTCGCTGGCTCGGTGTGCGCGAAGAGACTGACTAAGCCTCGGGCCGCATATGCGGGAATAGCAACACGTCGCGAATCGTTGCGCGGTCGGTCATCATCATGACCAGCCGATCAATACCGACACCCAGACCCGCAGTGGGCGGTAAGCCATATTCCAGCGCCCGGATATAATCCGAATCAAAGTGCATTGCCTCATCGTCACCTGCGCCGCGTGCGTCCACCTGTGACTGGAAGCGCGCGGCCTGATCATCCGGGTCATTCAACTCGGAAAAGCCATTGGCAATTTCGCGCCCGCCGATAAACAACTCAAAGCGATCCGTCAAAAACGGATCCGCATCGTTGGCGCGGGATAACGGTGACACTTCCGCCGGGTGTTGCATGACAAAGGTCGGCGCAATCAGCTTGGGTTCGACTATTTTTTCAAAAATCTCGAGCTGCAACTTGCCGGCCCCGTAGCCAGCATTCACCGCGATGCCCAATTCGGTTGCCAGCGCTCGGAGCTGTTCGACATCGCGTACATTGTCGGCATGTAATTGATCCGACGCATCGATAATGCTCTGCTCAATCGTAATGCGCTCAAATGGTTTCGACAGATCGTGCGTCTCGCCTTGCCAGGTGATCTCCGCGCTACGATGCAACGCTTGCGCCAGTTCGCGTAACAGCGTCTCGAGCATGTTGATCAGATCCTCATAGTCCGCATAGGCCTGATACAACTCGAGCATTGTGAACTCCGGATTGTGTTGTGTTGACAGTCCTTCGTTGCGGAAATTTCGGTTGATCTCATAGACACGTTCAAAACCGCCCACGACCAGCCGTTTTAAATTCAGCTCTGGCGCCACGCGCAGGTACAGCGGCATGTCGAGCGCATTGTGATGGGTCTGGAATGGTCTGGCCACCGCACCGCCAGGCGTCGTCTGCATCATCGGCGTTTCGACTTCCATGAAGTCCCTCGACTCCAGAAACACCCGTATAAAGGTAACGATACGGCTGCGGGCACGAAACACGGCGCGACTGTCCTCGTTGATCATCAGATCGACATATCGCTGCCTATATCGGGTTTCCTGGTCGGATAGCCCGGCCCACTTCTCCGGCAACGGTCGCAGTGATTTTGTCAGCAAACGAATGCTGTGCGCCTTGACCGTGAGCTCGCCTTTGTTAGTGCGAAACAGCGTGCCACTGACGCCCAAAATATCACCGATATCCCACCCTTTGAATGCGGTGTAGACACCCTCGGCAAGCGCATCGCGTTGCAGATAAATCTGGATTGCGCCACTGCGATCGGTCAGGTTGGCGAAACTCGCTTTTCCCATAACACGCCGCAACATCATTCGACCAGCGATGGCGACCTGTACCGGGTTGTCCTCCAGTTCCTGCTTGCTGACGTCGTCATAGCGCGCCAGCAGATTACCGGCGAGCGAATCGCGACGAAAATCGTTCGGATATGCCGTAGCCGAATCACGCCAGTCAACCAGCTTGCGACGGCGCTCCTCGATCAGTTTGTTGGTGTCGAGTCCGGCTTGGCCGGTGTGTTGATCAGACATCTAGAGTCCCTGTTTCAAACTGGCTTCAATAAAGGTGTCGAGTCCACCATCCAACACAGCTTGCGTGTTGCCGGTCTCCACGTTGGTACGCAAGTCCTTAATGCGTGATTGATCGAGCACATAGGAACGGATCTGACTGCCCCAGCCGACATCGGCTTTTGTGTCTTCAACCGCCTGCGCCTCACCACGACGTTTCTGCAACTCCAGTTCATACAACTTCGAGCGCAGCTGCTTCATCGCGGTTGCCTTGTTCTTGTGCTGCGAGCGATCGTTCTGGCACTGCACCACGGTATTGGTCGGCAAATGCGTAATACGTACCGCCGATTCAGTCCTATTCACATGCTGCCCACCGGCACCACTGGCGCGATACACATCAATACGCAAATCGGATGGGTCGATATCAATCTCGAAACTGTCATCGATTTCAGGCGACACAAAAACGGACGCGAACGATGTATGACGCCGGTTGCCGGAATCGAATGGTGACTTGCGTACTAATCGGTGCACGCCCGTCTCTGTGCGCAACCAACCATAGGCGTACTCGCCATCGACCCGGATGCTGGCACTCTTAATACCGGCCACCTCGCCGTCCGATACTTCGACAAGCTCCGCATTGAAGCCGCGTTGTTCGGCCCAACGCTGGTACATACGCAACAACATGCTGGCCCAGTCCTGCGCTTCGGTGCCACCGGCACCGGATTGAATATCGACAAACGCCGGCGCCGCATCTTGCTCACCGGAGAACATACGGCGAAACTCCAAACGCGCAACATCCACCTCAATCCGGCTAACGTCCGCCTCAATCTCGACAACGGTATCTGCATCGTTTTCCTCAACCGCCATCTCGAGCAATTCACCCGCATCCTGGAGTCGTTGACCGATGCTGTCCAGGCCGTCGACAACGCCCTCCAGTTGCGCGCGTTCCTGGCCTAGCGCTTGCGCGCGCTCCGGCTCGTTCCAAACCTCGGGGACTTCAAGCTCCCGGCGCACCTCATCCAGTCGCTCGCTCTTGCCAGCGTAGTCAAAGATACCCCCTGAGCGACACACTACGAGCCCGCAAATCATCGAGAGACTGCTGAAGGGAATTGGTTTCCATCGTGGCCGTTCCTGGCTGCGCAAAAGCGCATAATTCTAGCATGCGCAGCGCGCTGGTTACGCGTTCGAGTGTCGCCACTGGTCGATGATCAGCTGCACGCTGCGTCGCCCGCGCCATTCGTTGATGTCCAGTCGATAAACCAGCTCGAGGTACTCGCCTTTGCGCGGCAATGGTTCGCGAACCTGTCGAAACGCAATCGCATCAATACCATCGGCCAGGGTCAGCTTAAGATGCTGCTCGCCGACGATACGCGACTCGGCAACCGCAAACCTACCCTCAAAGCAGGGTTCGGCAAACTGCTGACCGTATGGTCCACAGGCGGCCAACCGCTCTGCAAATTCGAGTGTCAAATGGTGATCTGCCAGATGACCATCAGTCAGGATTGTTGGCTCAAACAACTGCGGGTCGGTTTGCGAAGCCACGACATCGGCGACGACCTGAGTGAATACCGCCAGTCCATCCTGACCCAGCGTCAAACCTGCTGCCATGGCATGACCACCGAATTTAGAAATCGTCCCGGGAATGCGTCGATCCACCTCCGCCAGTACATCGCGCAAATGCACGCCGGCGATACTGCGACCCGATCCCTTGAGGGCGCCCTGCCCATCGTCAGCAAACGCGAATACCGGTCGATGCAGACGCTCTTTGATGCGAGACGCGACTAATCCGACGACGCCCTGGTGCCAATCGGACTCATACAGACAAACGCACGCCGGTGGCAGCGCCGGATCGCTCACGGCATCAATGTGCCGCAACGCGGACTCGTGCATGTCCTGCTCCAGTTCACGCCGATCGCGGTTGATCTGGTCCAGCGCTCGCGCAGCCGAATCGGCTTCGTGGGCAGAATCAGCCAGCAGGCAGTGAATACCAATCGACATATCATCCAGTCGTCCTGCGGCATTCAGCCGCGGCCCCGCCGCAAAACCCAGATCTGCCGCACTGCACCGCTTTGGATCACGACCAGCAAGACGCAACAACGCCGAGATCCCGGGCGCGCAGGCTCCGGCTCGAATTCGCTGTAAACCCGCGTTGACCAGAATCCGGTTGTTGCGATCCAGCGGCACGACGTCGGCGACCGTTCCCAACGCCACCAGATCGAGCAGACTCGCCGCCACGCCGGCACTCGCGGCGCCCTGCGGCACCAGGGCACGCTCTAGCGCGGCTAACACGTAGAATGCAACACCGACGCCAGCTAGCGCCTTGCTCGAAAAGTCATCACCGTTGGCATTCGGGTTGACGATCACAGTGGCGTCGGGCAGCTGCTTCGGTGGCAAATGGTGATCGGTGACCAAGACCTCGATGCCGTGCGCCCGAGCATGCGCCACCCCATCGACACTCGAAATACCGTTATCGACGGTAACGATCAGACTCGGCGCGCGTTGCAACGCGACATCAACGATTTCGGGTGACAGGCCATATCCGAACTCGAATCTATTGGGCACCAACGACGACACACTGCTGAAACCCAGCGCACGCAATCCGCGCATCAATAACGCCGCGCTGGTCGCGCCGTCGGCATCAAAGTCACCGACGATGACAATGGTCTGTGCACGATGCGCCTGCAGCAGCTGTGCTGCGGCATCGATACCGCCCAAGCTGCTCACCGGTGCAAGCTGCGATAACGCCAGCGCACGCTGTTCATCGACTATCACACCTCGCGCTGCCAATACCCGGGCAATGACCGAGTCGGATTCCGACAATTCGTGTGCGGCGACTTTACGTTGAACCGGGGTACGCCAGTTCATTATCGCCACCGATACCAAAGCCACCATGCCAACACGCTGGCACGATGCAGGTGTGCCGTCGTATCCGCACAGCGCAAACCGATGCCGCTACCGGGTAGTTGAGAGAGCGCGGTCACTAGTGCAACGGTGTCGTCTACTGCGGTACATGACATCGAATCTGGAATCGACGCCAATTCACCGCCACCCCACCACCACAGACCATTGACCGGCATCAAACCGGCATCTCGCCGCGATTCATTGACCGGATGTGAATGCAATAACATCTGCCATTCGGTCGACAGACGTCGCAGTAGGGTTGCATCGCTTCCGGTAGGCATGAACTCACGTAACGCGCGACCTACCAATGAGGCCGGGGCCGGCTGATCTACCGACGGTCGATCGCCCTGACCGACCAAATACCAACGCGATGGCGCGGCGCAGATCAGCGTCGCCGACGCAATGCGTAGGTCCGAATCTTCACGCAGGTAGTGCGCCACATCGGTCTGCAACAGGGCGGCCTGATCGGATGTTAAATCCGCAAACGTCGGTTGCATGATGCGCACATCGCGCTGGTCCGCCTGTAACGACACCGGATCGAGGGCCACCACCCAGTCAATATCATGCGCCGCCCGGACATCGACCGACTCGGATAGCCAACGCAATACCGCCGTGGGCATCGTCGCTAACGCCGCACTGGCTGCCACTTGCGCATCCCGAATCACGATACGCGCATCCAGTGACCGCGCACGCTGGGCAAACGCCGGCAACGGCTCGGCGCTGATCCAGCAGTCGGCGGCAGACGAAGATCCGCTTGTACTCATGGCATACTGAACTCCGACAGATTGGAGCTAGCATGCAATTCTCCAAAGAAACACCGGTTGCCAACAGCATCAGCCAATATGATGCGCACAGCGTCACGATCCGTGGGGTGAACCATCGAGGCAGCCTCGCGGTCGCTGATCAGACACTGCTTGCGGATTGGCATTGTGAGCACGTCGATGCGCTGCGCGAATCTCATTTGCACGCCTTGTTGTCGATGAAGCCGGAAGTGATCGTGCTGGCCACCGGTAGCGCACCGGTATTCCCCGATGGTGCCCTGATGCGGCAAGTGATGCACGCCGGCGTGGGTATCGAGATCATGAATGACGGCGCGGCGGTTCGCACGTTCAATGTGCTCATCAGCGAAGCACGGCGCGCAGTGCTGGCACTCATTCGACCAACCGCCTAGCGTCGTGGCAACAACGGTAATGGGTCTACCGGGTCACCGCGCTCACGAATTTCAAAATGCAAGCGAGGCCGTTGAGCAGCGGTTTCACCCATTGTGGCGATTTGTTGTCCGGCGACCACGCGATCACCCTCGTTGACAAGCAACGCGGCATTGTAGCCGTAGGCACTCAATACATCCTCATTATGCTGGATGATCACCAGTTTCCCGTACGCCTTCAGCCCACTGCCCGAATAGACGACTTCACCGGGCGCAGCTGCCAAGACCGGCTGGCCTTGCCGACCGGCAATCATAATACCGGAGCGCGCCGTCTGGCTGGACATATCGAAGGCGGACACCATCTTGCCATCGGTTGGCCAACGCCAACCGGCGACACGCTTGGGCGGCGGGCGTCTGGGAATCGGCTTACTGAGCGCCGCGCGCTTGGGCGGTGTGAGTCGCAACACCTGTCCCGGGTAGATCCGGGTTGGGTCATCAATACCGTTCCACTGAGCCAATTGGCGGTGATCCAGACCAAGCTTGGCCGCTATGCCATACAGCGAGTCGCCCGCTTTGATCGTGTACTGACCACCCGCGTAGCGACGCGCGCCTGGTTGCGGCTCATCCCAGTCAAACGAGCAGCCAGCCAGCACCGCAAACAGTGACAGCAGGCAGATGAACCGATTCAGCGCAACAACATGAGCCATGCGACAACCAGAATAACCGCTACGACAACGAGCCAACCAAGCAGATCGACATAGTTTCGGATGCGGCTCGCTGCCTGCGGGCCACCCAGATAAACCAGGCCTGAAATCAGAAAATAGCGCGCGCCCCGGGCAACCAACGACACCATCACGAACAGAGGCAGGTTCATCGCCGCCACCCCGGCACCGATGGTAAATACCTTGTAGGGAATGGGTGAAAACCCGGCGACAAACACGATTGCGATTCCGTAGGTGTCAAACCAAGTCAAAGCCGTCATATAGCTTTCCGCATAATGCGACTGCATCAACCAGGGCTCGATCGAACCGATCAAAAACACGCCGATCAAATAACCCGCCACACCGCCAGCAACCGAAGCAACCGTCGTCACGGCAGCAAACCAGAATGCTCTGTGACGCTCAGCTAGTGCCATCGGTGCCAGCATGACATCCGGTGGAATCGGGAAAAACGAGGATTCAGCAAAACTGAGCAATGCCAGCCAATAGACCGCGAGTCGATGGCGCGCCTTGGCAAGAACCCAGTCATACAATCGCGTAAACACGTAATTCTCCAATCGCCTTATGACTTGACCAGCGGCACAAAGGTCACCGGACCCAGATCCGCTTGTTGATAGCCTTCTTCGTGACGCGTTATTTTCAACAACCGCTGCTGCCTGGATGCACCCAATGGCAGGATCATGCGCCCACCGATTGCCAGCTGCTCCAACAATTTGGTCGGGATCAACTCCGGCGCCGCAGCCACAATGATGCCATCATAGGGGGCATATTTCGGCCAACCCAGCCAACCGTCTGCACGCCGAGTGTGTATATTGTAAAGCTCGAGCTGATCAAAACGGCGGCGCGTCTTATTTAACAGCGCAGCCAGATACTCCACCGTGTAAATCTGCTTCACCAACGGCGACAACACCGCCGTCTGGTAACCGCATCCCGTGCCCACCTCCAGCACCGTCTCCAATGGGCCATCCTGCAACAACGCTTCGGTCATCTTGGCGACCACCCAGGGCTGGCTGATTGTCTGCCCCAGCCCGATAGGCAGTGCAGTATCTTCATACGCACGACTGGCCAGTGCCTCATCAACAAATCGGTGCCGCGGCACCTCGCGGATTCGCGCGAGCACTTGCGGTGATCGGATACCGCTATCGCGCAGACGTTGTACCAGGCGCTCACGCGTGCGCCGCGAAGTCATGCCAATACCGTCTCGTCCCACCATCACCGCAGATGATAGCCGGACGACCGGCGCCGAACTACTCCGACACGGCAGTTGTTCTGCTGCGTAGAATACACAACACTTAGGGTGAGATAGGCTTGGTGGCGAGGTTTGACATGTCCGGTCACGACGACGCTACGGATGAGAGCGAGATATTCCGCGATGCCGTCGCCGGTGCGCGTCGGTTGCAACATGATCGAACTGAAGCGCAGCGCAAGCCCCCATCACCGCAGGCCACGATGCGTCGGCGCGACGAGGCCGCTGTCATGCAGGAAAGCCTCGATGCCGATATTGAAAGCATGGAATGGCGCAATGGCGATGGCTTACGCTTCCGCCGACCGGAGGTGGGTGAACGGGTGCTGCGCAAACTCTCGAAGGGTCAGTTTCGGGTAGAGGCAGAGCTGGATCTGCACGGCTACACGGTGCGTGAAGCCCGATCTGTGCTCAAGCAGTTCCTGCTGGACTGTGACTACCATCACTGGCGCTGTGTGCGCGTGATTCATGGCAAAGGGCTCGGCTCAGGTCATCGCGGACCCAAGCTCAAAGGCAGTGTGGATGGCTGGCTGCGCCGCTCTGATCAGGTTGCCGCGTTTGTCTCTGCCCGTCAGATCGACGGCGGCACTGGCGCGGTCTATGTCCTGCTAAGACACTAGGCCATCGGCCTCCTGGGTCACCTCAAACAGTTGATCGACCAGCATCGTCGCGTAGGCACCTGCGGGCAACTCAAACGACAACGTAACCACCGCGTCATCCAATCGCGCGTCGAGCGCAGTTGGAAACACACGCAGTGCGCGACGCTGATGACGGGCACGGGCCGCTGTGCATGCCGCCACCATGTCGGGTAACTGAGCGGCAATGTGCTGCTCTTCGGCGAGCACGTCCTGTCCGAGCGCCGGCGCATCGTCTCCCCACAATGGTCCACTCGGGTGCACATCACCGGCGTCGATTCGCCGCTGAGAGTCAAGCGCCTCCGCTTCGTCCTGAATCACAAAAAAACCATTGGAGCCATCGAGAATGAGTGCATCGCCCACACGTGCTTGTAACCAGGTTTGCTGCGTAATGCGTAACGCCAATAGCGCGTTAAACAACGCCGCACGTGCCGCCGAAACGGCAAAATTGAGTTCATTGCGACGCAACCGCTGACCCTGTGCAAGACGTTGCGCCAACAGTAGATTACGAGATTCGCGACCGAAGCGTTGCTCGCCAAAAAAGTTTGGTATACCTCGGGTTTTGAGTTGTTCCAGTCTGGGCGCCAGCACATCCGCCAATTGACTGGCAGCAGCAGGATCAACCAGAGGTAAACGCAGGGTAAAGCGATTGCCTCTGAGCGTTCCGGGTCTTAACTTGCGATGGTGCGCGTGAACGGCTTGCAACACGACACCTTCCAGCGACAATGCTTGCCAATCTACCGATCGATTGCCGCGCCAGACGCTGAACCACTGTGTCGTGCGAGCATGTCGGTCCTTCATGCCAGCATAGCCGACATCTCGTTCACGGCAGTCGGCATAACGCGCTAGTTGGCGGGCCACCCATTGTGTATTGCAACCGATTTTAGTGATCAACAGGACGTCGTGTTCACCGGCACCCGAAGGGCTCCAGTTGGGCAGCTCGTCAACGATGAAGTCATCCGGCTGTGACTTCAGCCGAACTTTGGCCACTGGCGGCCCGAATGCACGCAAAACTATTCGCTACCAACGATCTGGTAGAACGATTCGTCCTCACCAATCATACCCAGATCGGTGCGCGCCCGCTCTTCCGCAGCGGTCAATCCATGCTTGAGGTTGTGTACCTCGCTGGCCAATTCCTGGTTTCGCTGACGCAGCGTCTCGATATCACTACGTGTATCTGCCACCGCCAAACGCAACGCATTGGTCTTTTGCAAACCATCCGGCGCGAGCAACAACTGCGACAGCAACCCGGCCAGCACCAACAACAGCGCGGCAATCAGCACCAGGGTGCCGTTGTCGTACTCTCTTCGCTGGAATACCGTGCTACTCATTGATCATGTTGTTATTTGGGCATCGCGTTGGCCGGATCATACACTGCCTGATCACCCAACAGGGCCTCAATTCGTAGCAGCTGGTTGTATTTGGCGATGCGATCCGAGCGCGACAGTGAACCCGTCTTGATCTGAGTTGCACGCGTACCCACGGCAATATCGGCGATCGTTGCATCCGATGTCTCACCGGACCGATGCGATACGACTGCGCTGAATCCGGCATCGACCGCCATATCAATGGCGGCCAGCGTCTCCGTCAGTGTACCGATTTGATTGGGCTTGATCAGTATGGAATTGCCGATGCCCTCGTCGATACCGCGCTGCAGAATTTTCGTGTTGGTGACGAACAGGTCATCGCCAACCAATTGCACGGACTTGCCCAATCGCTGCGTCAACAACGACCAGCCTTCCCAGTCGCTCTCATCCATACCATCTTCGATGCTGACAATCGGAAACCCGTCGCACAGCTCGGCAAGGTACTCAACAAACCCGGCTGCATCGAAGTCCAGAGACTCTGATGCCAGCCGGTAGGTGCCGTTAGCAAAAAATTCGGAACTGGCAACATCCAGCCCCAGCACGATGTCCTTTCCTGGGGTGTAACCCGCAGACTCAATCGCCTCCATGATCGTCTCAAGCGCAGCCCTATTTGAGGGTAAATCCGGAGCGAATCCGCCCTCATCGCCGACCGCCGTGCTCAGTCCACGCATATTCAGCACTTTTTTGAGTGCATGAAAAACTTCCGCACCGTACCTTAGCGCTTCGGAAAAGTTGGGTGCGCCGACTGGCAGGATCATGAACTCCTGAATGTCGACACTGTTATCGGCATGGGCACCCCCATTAATGATGTTCATCATTGGCAACGGCATGGTCATGCTATCGCCCAGCGTTCGAAACAGCGGCAACTGACGGCTGACAGCCAAAGCCCGAGCACTGGCCAAAGACACGGCCAGCAACGCATTGGCACCCAAACGTGATTTATTGCTGGTGCCATCCAGATCACACATGGCCGCATCGAGTGCCACTTGATCGGCGGCGTCCATCCCGATCACCGCATCGCGCAACTCGCCATTGATATTGGCCACCGCTTTGGTGACCCCTTTGCCAAGGTAGCGATCAACATCCCCATCGCGCAGCTCCACCGCCTCGCGAGAACCGGTAGAGGCGCCAGAGGGCACGCCCGCACGTCCATGACTGCCATCGCTCAGCCACACTTCGGCCTCAACTGTTGGGTTGCCGCGTGAATCGAGAATTTCTCGTCCGGCAATCAACTTGATCGTCGTCGATTCCATCTTGCGCTCCTTATCCCCGGTGTTCGGCGCTACAGGCCGAATTCTTGTTCGATAAATCCACGGCTTTTGACGCCATCGTCAATCGCCTTCAGCGTTTCCAACAACGCTTGCATATGATCCAGTGGCCATGCGTTGGGCCCGTCCGACAGCGCGCTATCGGGATCCGGGTGCGTTTCCATAAACACACCAGCAACACCGGCCGCGACCGCCGCTCGCGACAGAACCGGCACAAACTCGCGCTGTCCGCCCGATGCGGTGCCCTTGCCACCCGGCAACTGTACGGAATGGGTCGCATCAAACACCACCGGTGCCTGTGTGCGTCGCATCACCGCCAATGCCCGCATATCCGAGACAAGGTTGTTATAGCCAAAACTGAAGCCACGCTCGCAGACAAGGATCTGTTCATTGCCGGTAGAGCGCGCCTTGTCCACCACATTGTCCATTTCCCACGGCGAGAGAAATTGACCTTTTTTGATGTTGACCGCAATGCCCTGGCTGGCCACATTGACAATGAAATTCGTTTGCCGGCAAAGAAACGCCGGCGTTTGCATTACATCGACTACCTCGGCCACCTCATCGAATGCGGTGTCCTCATGCACGTCGGTCAATACGGGCAGCTCCAGCTCATGCTTGACCTTCGCAAGAATTTCCAGACCCTCGGCCATGCCAGGACCGCGATAGCTGCTCACAGAGCTGCGATTAGCCTTGTCGAATGACGACTTGTAAATCAACCCGATGCCGAGGGCCTCAGTCATTGCCTTCAAGCGCTCGGCAGTCAACATCGTTGTCTTTTCGTTTTCGACCACGCAATTACCAGCGATGACAAACAGTGGTTTGTCGATTCCGACCTCGATACCGGCAATGTTCACGCACTCGCCTCGCGTGTCGCCGGCGAATTCGCCGCATCACTTGCATAAGCGCGCGCGGCATTGATGAATGCGGAGAACAACGGATGCCCATCACGCGGATTGCTGGTGAATTCCGGATGGAACTGGCTCGCAACAAACCACGGATGAGATGGCAATTCGATCATTTCGACGAGATCGTCAGACGACAATCCGGAAAAGACCAACCCATGTTGGGACAAACGATCGCGGTAGGTGTTGTTGACCTCATAGCGATGTCGATGACGCTCGCGAATCTCCGTGTTGCCGTAGGTCTGGGCAACTGCACTGCCCGCCTTCAGTAGTATTTGTTGGGCGCCCAAACGCATCGTGCCACCGAGGTCCGAGCGCTCGTCCCGTAAATGCGTCACCCCATCAATGTTTTGCCACTCATGGATCAGCCCAACCACCGGGTGCGGCGTATCAGTGTCGAACTCAGTGCTGTGCGCACCCTCCAGTCCCGCAACATGACGCGCATACTCAATGACCGCCACCTGCATGCCAAGACAAATCCCCAAATACGGTACGTTGTTTTCGCGTGCGTAACGCACCGTCATGATCTTGCCTTCGATACCGCGATCACCGAAACCACCCGGTACCAGGATCGCATCGAATTGTCGCAATTGATTGACGCCAAGTGTCTCGATTGCGTCAGATTCCAAATAATGGATGTTGACCTCAGTCTGGGTGTGCAGTCCCGCATGCAACAGCGCTTCGGTCAGCGAAATATAGGAATCCTTTAGATCCATGTATTTGCCCACCATCGCGATGTTGATCTGCGCCGTCGTGTTCTTCTTGGCTTCAACCACCGTACGCCATTCAGACAAGTCAGCCTTCGGCACATCCAGTCGCAGCTGCCGGCAGACAATCTCATCAAAACCCTGCTCGTGCAGGATCATCGGAATCTTGTAC
>JBCCZN010000037.1:0-17956 GCA_039187375.1 Pseudomonadota bacterium | reverse complement strand
CGTAAATTCCTGCCCGCCTTGGCGGCCTTGGTAGTCCTGACCGGCTGCGACAATGACAGCGTCGAAAATATCGTCGCGCAACCGCCTGCTGACGTGGCACAAATTGCCGTTCTGCACGCCTCCCCTGATGCCCCGGCGGTCAACGTCATCGTTGGCGGCACCACCCAGGCAGCTGGCGCTGACTTCAAAGCGGGCATCGGCCCTGTTGACATCGCCGCCGGTACCTATTCGGTACAGGTTGACGGTCTGACACCTGGCGGTACGACGACGGTCATTGGGCCCGTCGATCTGACATTCGCCTCTAACGTGCGTTATACGATTGTCGCCGCGGGCCCGGTTGCCAGCATCGCACCGATTATCGTCGAGAGCGACACGAGTGCTGTGACCGCAGGTAATGCACGCGCAGTGGTATTTCACGGCGCACCAAGCGCACCCGCAGTCGACGTCTATGTCACTGCACCGGGTGCGGACCTCGCCGCCAGTACCGCTTTGGGCAGCTTCTCATTCGGTGAGTCGCTGGGGCCGGTTGAAGTGCCGGCGGCCGACTACCAGATTCGGGTGACGCTGGCCGGCGATGCCAGCACCGTGGTATTCGATTCGGGTACGATCACCTTGGCAGACGGCGCTGATCTGTTCATCTCGGCGGTCGACAACACGACCACCGGCACAGCGCCAATTACGCTGGCCGTACTCGACGGTACTAGTGCCAGCGAGATTCTTGACGTGAACACACCGACCGCTTTCCGCGTGATCCATGCATCGCCAGATGCGGGCCCAGTTGATGTCATCGTCAACGACGACACCGCCAATCCGATCCTGGAAGATGTTGAATTCGCCCAGTTCAGCGGCTTCATCGAAGTCCCTGCCGACACCTACAACGTCAAGGTAACCGCCGCGAATCAGCCAGGCGTTGTCGCGATCAATGCCGACCTACCGTTGGCGGCCGGTGTCGAAACGTCAGTTTACGCAGTCGATACCTTCGCCAATATTGACGCGCAGCTGCTGGTTGACGATCGTCGCAGCGTCGCGACTCAATCCAAGGTTCGGATTCTGCATGCATCGCCGACGGCAATGGACGTGGACATTTTTGTGACCGCACCGGGCACGGACATCACCACGGTCGCGCCGACGTTCGCCGCTGTGCCGTTCCGGGCCGAGACCGGCTATGTCGATCTGGCTGCAGGCACCTACACCGTGACTGTCACGCCGACAGGCACCACCACCGCCGCCATTGGGCCGGTGGATATCACGATTGCTGCTGGTGGTGTCTACACCGCTGTTGCGCGTGATCCTCTGCCGGGTGAAACGGCATTGGGTCTGATCCTCCTGGATGACTTCAACGACTGAGCATCCCCCTCGCCTGATGGCGCCGCCCCGACGTCTCGTCGGGGCGGTTTTTTTTATCTCATCGTCACCAGCTCTTCGGCACTGGTAGGGTGGATCGCGACCGTATCATCAAAATCCTGCTTAGTTGCACCCATTCGAATCGCCACAGCAAAACCCTGCATCATCTCATCAGCGCCATCACCGAATACGTGTGCACCAACAACGCGCTCATCATCGCCCACTGTGACCAGTTTCATCGCTGCCCGGCGCTTGAGATCACCCAGCGCGTAGCGCATCGGGACAAATGACGACGTGTAAACGCGCACTGCATCTCCATGTGCGGTGCGTGCCTCGGCCTCGGTCATACCAACGGTGCCAGTGGGTGGATACGAAAATATGACGGTCGCCACGTTGGCGTAATCGAGCTTACGCTCTGGCATGCCGCCCCAAAGTCGATCACTAAGCCGGCGTCCCGCGGCGATAGCAACGGGCGTCAGGGCAACCGCACCGGTCACGTCGCCCAGCGCAAATATGTGCGCCGCATTGGTCGCCTGCCATGCATCAACCTGAATGAACCCATGCGTATCCACTTCGACGCCGGCTGCAGCCAGATTCAGATCGTCGGTTGCCGCTGCCCGGCCTATCGCCCAAATGACACTGTCCATCGGTTCGAGCGCTTTGCCCTCGAGCGTCTCAACCACCAGGCCCTCATCATGCTGGAATACCGCCGCCGGCGAGCTGTGCTCCAGGATGGTGACCCCCTCGTCGACCAAAGACTGGGTGATCTGCTCGCGTAACATAGAATCAAAACTGCGCAGCACGCCGTCGTAGCGCACCATTAGCGTCACGTCGCTACCCAATGCCGCCAATACGCCGGCAAACTCAACCGCTACGTATCCACTACCAACCAGTAACACCCGTTGCGGGCGCTGTTTCAGTTCGAAAAAACCGTCGGACGTGATGCCCAGCTCGGCACCAGGGATCGATGGCAAACGCGGATAGCCACCGGTGGCGATTGTGATGCGCTCGGCCAGATAGCGGTGGTCACCCACAGCAATGGTATGGGCATCGACAAACCGCGCTCTACCCACGACGACATCGATGTTCTTGTTAGCAAGGTTGCGCGCATAAATACCGTTCAATCGTTCGACGTAATCGTCGCGCCGTTGCACCAGTGCGGCCCAGTCATGCTGGGCTGGCGACGGTGCAAACCCGTAGCTCTCGGCCAGATGCCGATCGTGCGCCAGACTCTCGGCGTACCACATGACTTTTTTCGGCACGCAACCGACGTTGACGCAGGTGCCCCCGAGGCGCCCGGATTCAACGACCATGACCTTCGCTCCATACTCTGCGGCACGCTGTGCATGTGCCAGTCCACCGCTGCCGCCACCGATGACAATCAGATCGTACTGCTCAGTCACTTTTTCTCCTTTTCGGTCAGATTCACCACGCATTCGGCGCGCTCCGGCATGCTACACTTATTTGATGTCGTTGGTACGGATGCCCTGACAGCGTGCAGCAAATTTCCTTGTCAGGTTTTTTACTTCCCGATTTCTCGCAAGTGGCATTGCCCGATGTCGCAACGGATATGCGTGCGGTCATCAACTCGATGCAACAGCGGTTCGATGCGATTGCTGGCCAATCCAATCCCACGTTTGAATCACTGGTTCTGCCGCTGGAGCAACTGCGCCATGAGCTATATCGTTGCTGGTCGCCCTATACCAACCTGAATATGGTCTGTTTCGACGCCGACGCACAAGACGACTATGTGCAGACGCTATCGGAATTAACCGCATTCACGACCACGATGGCGCAGGACGCCAGGGTGTTTAAGGCTTACAAGGCCATTGCTGAAACACTGCCGAAAGACGCAGGGGAAGACCAGCGTCAACTGCTCGCACACGGGTTACGCGACTTTCGTCTGGCGGGCGTGGCCTTACCAGCCGCAGCGCAATCACAATTCCTCGAGGTGATGCAGGCACTATCCGCTGCACAGAGCACCTTTGCCAGTAACGTCCAACGATGCACCGACGCCTGGCATTGGGATGCCACTGAGGCGAAGCAAGTCGACGGTATTCCAGAAGATGTCCTGCATGCAGCCAAGGCGCGGGCACAAGATGCGCAGGTCGACGGTTGGCGCTTTGGACTGGACCAGCCAACCTACCAGGCGGTGATGAACAACGCGGCGGATGTCAGCACACGACGACAGTTTTATGAGGCCTGGATGACACGCGCCTCAGCGCTGGGTCCGCACTCAGACGAGTTTGATAATTCGCAACTGATCGACGAGATCCTTGGTTTGCGCCAACAGTTGGCGGAATTGCTGGGTTTCGACACCTACGCCGATTATTCGCTTGAGCCGAAGATGGCCAAGTCGGTCGATGCCGTCATGAGCTTTTTGCATGATCTGGCGCAGCGTAGCCGGGCAGCAGCCGAGCGCGAGTTCGCTGAGCTTGAGACGCTGGCCGCCCGCGAGCTGGACCCCTGGGACGTCGGTTATTTTGCCGAACAACGGCGCAAACATCGCTTTGATATTTCCGATGAGGTGCTGCGACCCTATTTCGTCGCTGACAAAGCAGTCGCAGGTCTGCTTGGCGTCGCCGAGGATCTCTACGGGCTGACGCTGGCGCCGATCGATGGCGTGCCCGTCTGGCACGACAGCGTTCAATTTATGGGGCTTCACGATCGCAATGGTGAATTGCTGGGTGGCTTCTACATGGATTTGTTCGCCCGTCCTGGCAAGCGCTCGGGCGCCTGGATCGATGAATGCGTCGTCCGACAAACCGTCGCCGAAACGCATGACCTGCCGGTCGGCTATCTGGTCTGCAATTTTTCATCACCGGCTCAGGGGCCCAGCCTGCTCACACACAGCGACATCGTGACGCTGTTCCATGAGTTCGGGCACATGCTGCACCATCTATTAACGCGCGTGGGTTACCCGAGCATTGCCGGCATCAACGGTGTGCCCTGGGACGCGGTGGAGCTACCCAGCCAGTTCATGGAGAACTTCGCCTGGCATTACGATGTATTGGTGGGCTGTAGCGGTCATGTTGAGACCGGCGAACCGTTGCCACGTGCATTGTTCGATCGGCTCTACGCCAGTCGCAATGCCAGCGCGGGCCTACAGATGTTGCGCCAGCTTGAGTTCGCATTATTTGATTTTTCGTTGCATGCCCGACGGGACGCGGCGCAACCCGGCGTGCTCGAGCAGGTCTTGGACGATACCCGCGCAATGGCAGCGGTCTATGCCGTGCCGGATTGGGTACGCTTCCAAAACAGTTTTTCGCATATCTTCGCAGGCGGATATGCCGCCGGTTACTACAGCTATAAATGGGCTGAGGTTCTCGCGGCCGATGCCTTTGCGGCGTTCAGTGAAGCTGAGACCGTCCTGCATCAACCCACTGCACAACGGTTTCGTACCGAAATTCTCGAGGTCGGCGGCAGTCGGGATATCGAAGCGGCTTTCATTGCATTCAGAGGTCGGCCCGCGACACTGGATGCATTGCTCGAAAGCAGCGGTATCAATGCCCAGTCCGGTGCCTGACATAAGGCCGAAAGTTTTTTTGCAGGAGCGTGTGCATGAGACGTTTTGAAGTACACTCGAGGCATAACAAAAACGACAATTGATCCGGAATGCCCCTATGTCGCAAGGCTTGTTGCCATTAGCCGTGTCCAACCCGTTGCAGGACCGTCGTAACAATTACGACGTAACTGATCGTGTCAACGTGTCCGATATGAGTGCCGTGCGGGACGCGGTTGGTGAGCTGTTTCTGACCACGTACCCAGATGCGGCCTATGATCGAATCTGGTTGGCATTTCACGATTTCGAACGGCTGTTCACAGGCCGCTTTCCCGGCTACTACGGATGTGACACCTCCTACCACGATGTCCAGCACACACTGGATATGACGCTCGCCGTCATGCGCCTGATCGCCGGATACGAATCTCTGGCGGACGCACCCCGCAAGCTCGGTGCCGCCCGTGCTGAGCTGGCCATCATCATTGCGCTGTTTCACGATGCGGGCTAC
Source organism: Pseudomonadota bacterium (assembly GCA_039187375.1). Taxonomy (GTDB): domain Bacteria; phylum Pseudomonadota; class Gammaproteobacteria; order Steroidobacterales; family Woeseiaceae; genus CALBPI01. Next base: position 12,602 of record JBCCZN010000037.1, on the reverse strand, counting down.
ATCCGCCAGCTTGAGGCAGACGACAGCGTCTCCAATGGCGCGGTTTTCACCCGCATTCATGTGTCACGCAGTGCGACCTTTCTGCGTCGATATCTCATCGGCATTGGCCTTGGGCATGATGCGGATCGTGCTGCTCAATTGGTCCATTTCACCGGTTATGAAATAGACTTGCGGCAACTTGAGGTCACGGACCCGCGCGATATCCGTGCCGGCTGCATTATTGGCACCGCGGATTTACTGGCCCAAATGGCCGATCGCTGCTACCTCGAAAAGTGTCGCGACCGCCTGTATGAGGAGTTTGTTCACGGCGGCATCGCCATGCAGGTTAACGAACATGGTCAACCACAAGTCTTGTATGCATCAGGCGAAGACCTGTTACGCAAGACTCCCGAGTTTTTCCAGCAGGGCGCGCGCAAACGCCTGGATCAGGAATTTGACCGTACCTACCGATTCATAGAGCCGCTGTTTGACGGTCGAAATCCGTATATCGAGGCCGTCAATGCAAACATCAGCTATCTGCAGCGAGTCATCGCCGAAGACAATTGGAATGGACTACGGCGTCAGCCGGCCCTGTATATTGCAGATGCCGAGCCTGGCCAAACCGCGCGGGTCAAAATTTCGCGCTTGCGTCAGCGTTTCGCCTGATACCGGTCGACTGCGGCCGCGCTGCTCGAGCGAGGCCATAACAATGCTACACAGTGCCAGCTGGTACCTCGGTCAGGTAGCGGACAAATCGATTGTGTTCATCGACAAGAATAGCGCTAGGCTGTAGTGGCCGATCGGTCAACTCAAACGCCATGATAATCAACTCTTCGCCTTCGCTGATGAGGTGCGCTGCCGCGCCATTCATGCAAATCACACCCGAATCACGCTCACCGGCAATCACATAGGTTTCAAGGCGTGCGCCGCTGGTATTGGAGACGACCAGCACCTTTTCATTCTCCCACAAGCCCACGCGCTCGATGAGGCCACGATCAATCGTGATACTACCGACATAGTTGACGTCTGCTTCCGTCACCCTTGCCTTGTGGATTTTTGAGCGCATGACCCAACGCACGATGTTCTGCCTCCGTCGCCATGGCGACCTGTTATCAGCGGCATATTGTACGCGAATCAGTCAAAAAACGGCGCGCTATGCCACCCTGCCACACTGCCAGCAGGCGCCGAACTGCGCCTCATTGGTGGCCTCGCAGTGATCACATACCCAATCTTCACCATCGATCGGCGCATGTGCGACCTCATTGATGATCTCGCGAGCGCGATCGGCCTCTAGCGCATGCTTGACCCAAAGCTGGGGCCAGACCTCAGTAAATGGAACCTCTCCGAGCACACCACCGAGATTTTGATTGCGGATCTCGGACTCAATACCCTCGGCGGCCAGCACGTTGCGGTAGTGCGCCACGGTCACGAGATTGTCGGCCGTGAATACCTTCTTCACGCGTCCAGCAGCGCCGCCAGAAACTGACTCGGATCCGCGCCCTGTTCAAGCACCTCAACCAGTGCCGAGCCGACGATAGCGCCGTCAACGTGTTCACCAATGCGCGCCACATCGGCCGCACTGCGAATGCCAAATCCGGCGCACACAGGCAAGTCTGATGCGCCACTCACCGCGGCAAGATAATCGCCAATCTGCTGCGGCAAGCCCGCACCACCGCCGGTGATACCGGTCACGGTCACGGCGTATACAAAACCGCGACTGGCCTCGGCCAGGGAGGCCAAACGCTCAACCGGCGTTGCCGGTGTGACCAGCTGAATCAAACCCAGCCCCGACCGCTCGAGTGCCTCGCGTACCGGTGAGGACTCTTCGAAGGGCAGATCCGGCACGATGAAACCACAGACGCCGACCTCAGCCGCGCGTACCGCCAGGGAATCCAGCCCGAATGCCAGCATCGGGTTGAGATAACTCATCAGCACGATCGGCGTATCAAATTCACGTAACTGCGCCAGTGCATCGAGGATCCAAGTTAGCGTCACGCCACTGGCAATCGCTGCGTGGCTGGATCGCTGAATGGTCATGCCATCGGCCATAGGATCTGAAAATGGCACACCCACCTCGATCACCGCCGCATGTTCAGCGAGTGCGATCAGTGTGCTGACAAAGGCATTCGGATCGGGATACCCAGCGGTGATAAACGGCACCAATGCCGTCCCGTCGGCTGTATGAATTGCGGCGCTAACACGCTCATGAGGCTGCATGATGTGACCTCGTAGAAGGGTGTTTAACCAGTGTCGGCATGTCTTTGTCGCCGCGGCCCGAGTTGCCAATCAGCAACGTCTTACCAGGATTGTTGTGCGCCCAGTCGCGCGCACCGGCAAATGCATGCGCGGTCTCGAGCGCAGTCAAAATACCCTCGCAGGCACAACATTCGTCCAATGCATCCAGCGCATCTACATCGCTGGCTGCGGTATAGCTGACCCGCCCGATCGCCTGCAGGAACGCATGCTCCGGTCCGACACCGGAGTAGTCCAGTCCGGCCGATACCGACTGCGTTTCGTGCACCAGCCCGTGCTCATCTTGCAAAATCATCGTGTAACTGCCTTGCAAAACACCCGGCGTGCCAGTCGCCAGAGTCGCTGCATTCAAACCCAGCCCACTGCCACTGCCACCGGCTTCAACACCGATGATCTCAACCGTCTCGTCGGCCAAAAACGCATGGAACAGGCCGATCGCATTCGAGCCCCCGCCGACGCAGGCGAACACAGCGTCGGGCAGTTTTCCTGCCTGCTTGAGCATCTGGGCGCGCGCTTCGTCACCGATACACCGGTGCAACTCGCGCACCAGGTAGGGATAGGGATGCGGCCCGACAGCAGAGCCCAGCAAATAGTAGGTCTCGGTCGGATCCGACACCCAGTCACGCAACGCCTCGTCGATCGCTGCTCGCAACGTGCGGTCACCTGACTCGACCGCCACCACCTCAGCGCCAAGGCGCCGCATGCGATCGACGTTCGGTGCTTGGCGCTCGATATCGACTGCCCCCATGTACACGCGGCACGGCAAACCGACACGTGCACACGCCGCTGCGGAGGCCACCCCGTGTTGCCCGGCACCGGTTTCCGCCACGATACGCTTGACCCCCAGGCGTTTGGCCAACAACGCCTGTCCAACCGCGTTGTTTATCTTGTGGGCACCGGTATGCGCCAGATCCTCGCGCTTTAAATAGACCTCCGCACCCCAGGCCTCGCTCAGCCGCGGTGCGAACGTCAACGCCGTTGGACGCCCGACGAACTCGTGTAGTTGGTGGCAGAAGTCGGCCTGGAAATCCGGCTGCTTGAGGTACTCATGCACGCCCGCCTCCAGTCGCTCAAGCGCCGGCACCAGAGTCTCCGGCACATAACGGCCTCCGAATGGTCCGAACCGGCCACGCGCGTCTGGCAATTTCCCAGCCAGCAACGCTGCCAACAATGTGTGTTTTTCATCTTCGCCAAACGGCAAACTCATCCCCGCGACTCCTCACTACCCTGTGTACCCAATGCATCGCGCGCTGCCTTGATAAACGTGCGAATACGATCATTGTCCTTGATGCCGCGTTTCGACTCCACGCCGCTGGACACGTCGACCCCAAAAGGACGCACCGCGGCCACCGCATGCGCCACATTAGTCTGCGACAGACCACCGGCCAGCACGACCTCGTGAGTGCGTGCGGCGGCACGCGCCACCGACCAGTCCGCCACGATACCCGTACCACTATCCGCGCCTTCGACCAGAATACGGCAACCCGGCGCAGTCTGCTCAACGTCGCGAGCGTTGCGGCATACCGGCAAAATAGCTTGCGATGGCGGCAGGCGCAGCCCCTTCAGATCCTCGACATCGGTCTGCAACCAATCCGGCGCGACATGCTGTAATACCGAATCCACCAAGGCCTGCGAGGGATGCCGCATGACCGCAATCACATCAATCCGGCGACGCCAACTACCGAGCAGCGCTGCTGCTGCAATGGGGTCGATCTGGCGCACCGAGGGTGCGAACACAAAACCGATGGCGTTGGCACCGGCCGCAAGCGCCGCCTCAATCGATGCCGAGTGGGTGAGACCGCAGATTTTGACGTAGCCGGTACGCATCTAGTCACGGCCGGCCGCAATGAAGGCACGCACCGTCGCTCCAGGATCCTCGCTTCGCATGAGCGCGGTACCAATCAACGCGACGTCATAACCCATGGCTACAACCCGCGCAGCGTCTTCGGGCACAACCAAACCGCTTTCAGCAACACAACGCACTGACTTCGGCAAATGCGCTGCCAGCGTCTCCAATCGGGTGGCGTCGACGTCGAGTGTACGCAGGTTGCGCGTATTGATACCGATCAGCAGTTGCGCATTGGCTGCCATGCTGTTCGCAGCGTCGCGCGACAATAATCGATGACAGCGCTCCAGATCATCCCGATCGAAACATTCGAGCAAGACAAACAAGCCAAAGCGTTGCGCGCACAACAGCATCTCTAGCAACGTCTGGTCGTCCAACATCGCTGCAATCAACAGCACACCACCGGCGCCACACACCCGGGCCTCGATCACCTGATACGGATCGACAAGAAAGTCCTTGCGCATCGCCGGAGCCGAACCGGACAGCGCCACACTGACCTCTGCAAGGTGCGCAAGCTGGCCGTCGAATTTGTCCGGTTCGGTCAACACCGACACCGCCGAGGCGCCCGCGTCAACGTAGCTCTGCCCCAATCGCGCACGATCGATCGTATCGGAGTCCGCAAGGCGCCCGAGTGCAGGCGAACGCGCCTTGATCTCCGCGATCAAGGCAAAGTCAGGATGCCAATCGGGCTGGCACGGTGGCGGTGAGTGCTCGGCCCTGTCTGTCAGAGTCGCTAACGACACCTGCGCGCGGGCCGCATCGCAGCGTGCCCGACTGCTGGCCGCCATTTGTTGCAGAAAGTCGCTCACGGCTGATGTTGCTTGCGCACCTCAGTCAGCTGCGCAAGGACCGCTCGGCCTCGCCCCTCAACAATCGCTGCGCGTGCCTTGGCCACACCGTCCTGTGCGTCGTCAGCTAGCTGCGCCACCTCCAGCACCAATGAGCTGCCCATCAACAGCGCATCGGCATGTGCACCGGTATCCTCACCATGCAAGACGGCCTGCAATGCTGCTGCGTTCGCGGCGGCATCGCCGCCCGCCAAATCGGCGGCGTCGCAGCGTGCCAAGCCGTAGTCTTCGGGCGTGCGGCGTGTTCGCTTCACAGTGCCGGGGCGCACGTCGAACAAGGTAAACGGACAGATCGGTGTTGCCTCATCCCAGCCATTGTCGCCATGAACAACGAATGCGCGTTCGATCGGCAAACCCGACAATGCTTCTGCCATCAACTCGGCCACGTCCTCGCGATAGGCACCAATAACCTGAAACGGCGGTTGCGCAGGATTGGTCAACGGTCCCAGCACATTAAACACAGTTCGAACGCCCATCGCCTGACGCACCGGCACCACCGCTTTCATGGCCGGGTGATACACCGGCGCGAACAAAAACACGAAATTGGCTGCCGCCAGACAACCACCCGCATGCTCTGGCGCCAGATCCAGCGGCACGCCCAAGGTCTCGAGCACATCGGCACTACCGGACTGACTCGATACCGACCGATTGCCGTGTTTCACCACCGCTGCACCGGCAGCCGCGGCCAGCAATCCCGCGCCGGTCGACAGATTGAAACTGCCCGAACCATCGCCACCGGTACCAACGACATCCACCGCGTCGATGCCGGCGGGCAACGTCGGTGCCAGCGCACGCGCACGCATCTCGCGAGCAAACCCGCGAATCTCCTGTGCGCTCTCGCCCTTGGCGTGTAGTGCCGCCAGTAACGCGCCGGCCATTGCCGGTGCTACGTCATTCTCAGCTAGTGCAGCCATGATTTGCTGGGCACCCTGCTCGCCGATATCCGCACCGCCGAGTAGCGCCTGCAACAGCTTGCGCAACACGTCCTGACTCATGCGCCAACGGCACTGCGCTCGATGCGCATTGCCAGGAAGTTGTTCATCAGTGTCTCGCCCTCTGGCGTCAACACACTTTCAGGATGGAACTGCACCCCTTCCACACACCAGCGCTGATGGCGCACACCCATGATTTCGCCGCGCTCGGTCGTGGCAGTGACGATCAGCTCATCGGGCATATCCGGTGCCGATGCGCCCAATGAGTGGTAGCGACCTACACGCATAGGCTGTTCAATCCCGGCGAATACACCGAGGCCATCATGCTCAATTTCCGACGTCTTGCCGTGCATCAGACGACCCTCGCGAACGATACGACCGCCGAAGTGCTGCACAATGCACTGATGGCCAAGACACACCCCCAGCAATGGCACGCTGCCGGCGAACGCGTCGATTATCGCCAACGATTGACCGGCACCATCGGGCTGTCCTGGCCCCGGCGAAACAACGACATGCGTTGGCAGCAGATTACGCGCATCAGAAACGGTAATCTGATCGTTGCGATACACCAGCATCTCAGCCCCCTGGGCCGCAAATGCCTGCACCAGGTTGTAGGTGAACGAGTCGTAATTGTCGATCATCAACACGCGTTGACGGTTTGCCTGCGTCATAAGCCACTTCCCGCCAGCGTCAACGCGCGGCGCAGGATGGCGCTTTTCGCCAGCACCTCCTGATATTCCTTCTCTGGCACCGAGTCGGCGACGATACCGGCACCGGCCTGAAAACTATACTCGCCATCGCGAAATACAATCGTGCGAATCGTAATCGCCTGATCCATGTCGCCGCCATGACCGAAATAACCGACGGTACCGGCGTATAGCCCACGGCCCACCGGTTCGAAACCATCGATTAACTGCATGGCACGCACTTTCGGCGCCCCGACCAGCGTTCCGGCGGGAAACGCAGCTGCAAACAAATCAAACGCATCCTTGTCTGGCGCCAACTCGCCCTGCACACCACTGACGATATGCATGACATGGCTGTAATGCTCGATCGACATATACGGATCGACGCGCACACTACCCGCGGCAGCAACCCGGCCGAGATCATTACGCGCCAGGTCCACCAACATCACATGCTCGGCACGCTCCTTTGGATCGGTCAAAAGCGTTTGCGCGTTCGCCGCATCTTCAGCGGCCGTTTCCCCACGTGGCAGCGTACCAGCGATCGGACGCAACGACGCACGCGTGCCGTTCAATCGAACCAGCGCCTCCGGTGACGAGCCTGCCACTTGCAGATCGCCGAAATCACAAAAGTACAAATAAGGTGACGGATTGAGCAGACGCAACGCCCGATACACCTCAAACGGTGACAGATTGCAGCCCCCGCGGAAGCACACAGACAAAACGATTTGATAAATATCACCGGCAGCGATGTGTTCACGCGCCGCAATGACACGCTCACAAAACTCTCGCTCGGTCATGCTCCCGGTTGCTTCAGCGAAGGTACCGCCACGACCGGCATCAGCCGGCAGAGGCCCTCTGAGGCAGGCTGCCACATCTTCCTTGAGCGCCTCACGTTCGGCATCGCTACCTGCATGCAACAGCGCAATCCGGTGTGTCAGATGATCGAATACCAGCACCGATTCGGTCGCAACCCAGGCCGCTTCGGGTATACCGGGCACCGGCGGCGGCGCATCGGGTAGCGATTCAAACCGGCGCACCATGTCATAACCGGATACACCAACCAGGCCGCCCGTGAACGGGACTTCTTCGAGCTTCGGCGACAACACCGGTGCTTTAGCCAGCAATGCGCGAAGCGTATCGAGTAACTCTCGCTGGGTTGCCGGCGCCGGTCGTGATTGACCATCGACAACCAATCCTCTGGCATCCATGCGCACATCCAGGCAAGCACCGAAACCAATGAACGAATACCGCGATATCGTCAGGCCACGCTCAACACTCTCGAGCAAATAACGCGGCTGCAACCTGGCGAGCTTCAAATAGGCCGATACCGGGGTATCCAGATCGGCCGGGATATCAAACGGTGACTGCATTTATTGCTCACGCGCCTCGACTTCGGCGATGTAGTTATCAACAAAGCGAGACAATACATCGAGCGGTAACGGACCGTTGCGCAAAATCAAATCGTGAAACTCACGCAAATCAAACGCATCACCCAACTGCTTCTCTGCGTCGGCACGCAATTGCTGAATTTTCAGCATGCCGATTTTGTATGCCGTCGCCTGGCTGGGCCAAAGGATGTAACGCTCAATCGCGCGCACCGCATCCCCTTCCGGGTTAGGCGTGTTTTCGATCAAGTAATCGATCGCCTGTTGACGAGTCCATTTTTTTGCGTGGATACCGGTGTCGACCACCAGTCGGGCGGCGCGCCAGATTTCCATCGCCAAACGCCCGAAATCCTGATAGGGGTCGGTGTAGGCGTTGATATCGGTCGGCAACACCTCCGAGTACAAACCCCAGCCTTCAATGTAGGCTGTATAGCGACCAAAACGACGAAACTTCGGCAGGCCCTGCAGCTCCTGCGCAATCGCAATCTGCATGTGGTGGCCAGGGATCCCCTCGTGATACGCCAATGCCTGAATCTGGTAAATCGGCATTTCCGACATTTTGTACAAATTGACGTAGTAGGTGCCAGGACGCGAGCCATCCGGCGCCGGTTGCTGATAAAACGCTTTGCCAGCCGATTGCTCACGGAATGGTTCAACCCGTTTTACGACCAGATCAGCCTGCGGTTTGGTGATGAACAACTCATCCAGTCGCAAACGCATCGCGTCGATATAAGCTGTTGCCGCCTGCAGATATTGCTCACGTCCGTCATTGGTTTCGGGGTAGAAGAACTGCGAATCCGTCCGCAACAGGACGAAAAATTCCTGCAACGTCCCCTCAAAGCCAACCTGTTGCATGATCTGACGCATCTCGGCATGGATACGATCCATCTCAGCCAAACCAATGTTGTGAATCTCATCGGCATCCAGCTCGGTCGTCGTCGTTCTTCGTAGCGCAAAATCGTAGTACGCCTCGCCATCCGGTAGCTTCCAGGCGCCATCGTCATCGGTGGCACGCTGCGCGAAGGCGCTCACCTCGAGAATCAGATTTTCGTAGGCGGGTTTGACGACATCGACTAAAGCGGTCGTGGCCTCATCGATTAATGCCTGACGCGCTTCGTCATCAATGTCCAGACGTTCGACCTTGCTGCGAAAATCCTGCAGCAGTGTCGAATCTGAATCACTGTCTGCAAACGGTCGGCCGGTGATGACATTGCGGCTTGCGCCCAACACCAGCTCGAAGGTGAACGCAGGCGGTAAGATGCCTTTGTCTGCACGTACCGCCACCTGATCGAGCGCCTGTCGAAACAACTTCTCCACACCATTGAGCCTGGAAATGTAGGCCTTGGCATCAGACTCGTCGGCGATCTGGTGGATATTGATCAGGAACGAAGGGACCTGAGAGTGCACACCGCCCATCTGATTGATCGGATAATTATGATGGCGCCACTGATAGGCCTCGATCTCACGCTCGGCCTCCTCAATAAACAGCGCATAGCTCACCTGCGTCTGTTCATCCAGCAATGCCGGGTTGATCGTATCTCGTAGTGCCTGTAATTCACGCCGTGTAATCTCAAGCTCAGCCGCCTCTGCCTCGGCGGTGTTCTCATCCCACAGGCCATAGTCTTTCTTAATGCCCAGATAGCTTTGATAGGTGGGACTACGATCAACAGCCTCATCAAACACACGATCGAAAAAGGCATTGGCCTTGGCTGAATGCTCGGCCACCGTCTGTGCGTCCGTCGGCGCCGGTGATATCGGCGCGTTGGGTTGTCCACAACCGCTCGCCATAACCAGCACGGCCAGCACAACCCACTCTTGCAGCAATCGTCCCACTCGATTGTTCACTTCTGTCTCCCCGAGTCTTCCCTCAGACTGACCTACCACAGGCCGTACAGCGTTGGCAGTACGACCGAAAAGCCGGCCCACATAATGATCGTCAGTGGCACACCGACGCGCATGAAATCACTGAAACTGTAACCGCCGGCGCTCAAGATCAACAGGTTGGTCTGATAGCCAATCGGCGTCGCATAACTCATATTGGCACCGAATAACACCGCCAGCACGAATGGCTTGGGATCGACTCCCAGCTGGGTTGCGATTGAAATAGCAATCGGCGTCCCGATCACTGCCGCAGCGTTATTCGAAACGATATTCGTCAACACCGACATGATCAACATGAAACCACTGAGAATCAGTGGAATCGGCAAATCGCCAGTCAGCGCAACAAACCGACCCGCCAAATAATTGGCCGTACCGGTTTCCATCAAGGCAGCGCCCAGCGCAAGGCTTGTCACAATGATCATGATGATCGGCACGCTCAATGCCTCGACGATTTTTTCCCAGGTCAGGCAGCGTGTTGCCAGCATCAGTCCGACGCCCGCGACAGCACTGGTCGCGATGGGCATCAAGCCCAACGCAGCGGCAGCGATAACGAATGCAAGAATGGCCAGCGCCCGATTGGCCTTGTCGGTCGAGGGTAAATCGGTCGTGCCATCAAGCACCAGCATGGCGCCGTTGGCTTTGAGCGTCTCAATCGCCTTGGCGGTGCCTTGCACCAGCAACACATCCCCGGCACGCAGTCGAATGGAACCGATATCCTGTGTCACCCGCGAGCTCGGAAAGCGCGCACGATGCAAGGCCAGCGGCAACAATCCAAACGTCGCCGGAAAGCGCACAGCATCCAGACTGCGACGGTGCAACAACGATCCGCGCGTCACGACCACTTCGGCCAATTGCTGACCTTCGGCTGAAAACGGCGTGGCGTCGGCGCCATCGGCAGCGTTGCCATCGGCCTTGAACAACTGTGTGCCTAACTCGCGCTCATAGTGTTTGAGTTGTTCAGCAGTGTCTTTGACGTAGATCCGATCACCAACCTGAAACGTCACCGATGGCAACTTGGCCAAAAACAGCGAATCACCACGCTGGATCTTATCGATCCGCAGCTGTCCGCCGGTTTTCTGACGCACCTCGCGCAGCGACTTACCGACCGGGAAGCTGTCTTCAACCACATACAACTGCGCGGTGAACACGCGTGGCGAGGTATCCGCCAACGGTGCTTCGCGTGCCGGTAACAAGCGCGGCGCAATCAACCATAAAAACACGATGCCAACACCACCGACGATCAATACCGGCAGCGTGAAATCGAATAGTCCAAAACGCTCTAGTCCAAGGTCGTTGGATATGCCGACCACGAGCAGGTTGGTCGACGTACCGATGGTCGTCGCCATGCCACCAATAATGGTCGCAAGCCCCATCGGCATCAGAATGCCAGACACCGGTTGACGCGCGCGCAGCGAGACGCCAACCAGAATGGGCAGCAACAAGACCACGATCGGCGTGTTGTTCAAAAAGGCGCTCAGCACCGCACCGGCTACCAGCGTCAACAACATCGCCAATGCCGGCCGCGATTGCCACGCTCCGGCGATCAACCCGGCCAGCGGTTGTAGCGCACCGGTCGTCTCGATGCCCTTGCCGACGACCATCAACGCACACACTGCGATCAAGGCCTCATTGCCAAAGCCTGCGAAAAACACACTGGGGTTCAAACGCTCGCCATCAACGACAAACGGGAACAACTGGAAGGCACCAATCAGCACGATCAACACAAACAGACTGGAGGTTTCCAGCGGCAATCTGTCGCGCGTGAACAGGTATAACGCTACGCCGGTCAGGCACAACGCAAACACGCCATGATGGGTCAACGACTCGATCATTATGACAATCGTGAGCCTGTGTGATTAACAGCCGGTGATGCTACCGCACACAACCCCGGCGCGCACCGACCATGCAGCAGTCCGCTGGGTTTTACGGTAGTCTGGATGCCGGACACACAAACGCTGTGCACATAACGCATGACGGACACCGACGATCGCCGCCAATCCGGCGCGAACGTATTCGCCTATACACGCGAGGCGCTCACGTTGGTCGCGCAGACCAGCAAGCCCTTAACCGTTGCGCTTGCCGCGTTGACATTGGTCGCCGGCCTGTTGCCCGCCGCAATGGCCTGGGTCGGGCAGCTCATTATCGACTCTGTGGTGGCGACCATCGATGGCCGCGCTCAGCTCGATACGGTGTTGCGCTGGGTTGCTCTTGAAGGCGGCCTGGTATTGAGCCTGGCCGGGGCCCAGCGCGGACTATCACTGTGCCAATCGCTGCTGCGCGCGCAGCTCGGTCATCGCGTCAACATGATGATCCTGAACAAAGCACAAACGCTGGATGTCGCGCAATTCGAAGATGCCGAGTTTTACGACAAGCTAACACGGGCCCGGCGCGACGCCTCTGCGCGTCCACTGGGCCTGGTCAACAAGACCTTCGCACTGATCCGAAACGCCGTGTCCCTGATCGGCTATGCCGTGCTGCTCGTGCAGTTTTCGATCTGGGCGGTGGCGTTGTTATTGGTGGCCGGGATTCCGTCGTTTATTGCCGAAACGCGCTTTTCCGGCGATGCGTTTCGCTTGTTTCGCTGGCGCTCGCCGGACTCGCGCATGCAGATGTACCTCGAAACCGTTCTGGCGCGCGAAGATCATGTGAAGGAGGTTCGTCTGTTCGGCCTCAGTCCGATGTTCCTCAAGCGCTATCAGGAGATCTTCAAACGGCTGTTTGCCGAGGATCGCGCGCTCGCTATTCGTCGTGAAACCTGGGGTTTCGTGCTGGGAATAATCAGCATCGCCGCG
>JBCCZN010000036.1:0-18016 GCA_039187375.1 Pseudomonadota bacterium | reverse complement strand
TGGATGAACAGATAAACGCTTCCAATGACCCCTACATCTTCATGCGCGAAGCCTACCTGCAAAACCGAAACTTCAACTACTACGATGGTGATCCGCCACTCGATGAAGACTTTCTCGAGGAAGATTTTGACGATCTCGATGACTTCGAGGATTTCGAGTCCGACCTCGAATAAGGCGCGCGAATAGTGAGCAATTCTGACAGCGGCTTCACCAACAAGGGGATTCACAAGTACGTTAGACGCTATATCCGCTCGCTGCCTGATTTGACCGGCAAGACGGTCCTCGATGTGCCCTGTGGGGATGGTCGCTCAACCTATGAATTTGTCCGTAAGGGCGCAAGTGTGACGCCGGTCGATTTGTTTCCGGAATTTCTCAAGGTCGAGGGCGTAAGTGCAACCTACGGCGACATGGCGCAATCCCTGCCAGTCGCAGATGGATCAATGGATTACATCATCTGTCAGGAAGGCATCGAACACATGCCGAACCAGGTGCATGTTTTCGAGGAGTTCAACCGAGTTCTGAAAACGGGTGGTCGCTTGATTTTGACCACACCGAATTATTCCCACCTGCGCTCGCGAGTCTCACAGTTGTTATTCGAAACGGATTTCTGGAAACGCATGCCGCCATCCGAGCTGGACAGCATCTGGTTTGCCGACAGCGACAATAGCGATTTGTACTTCGGTCACCTGTTTTTGATCGGTGTGCAAAAACTACTGACGATTTCGAAAATCTGCGGCTTCAATCTGGTCGATAACGTACGCGCAGACCGCGGCTCTACATCAATGTTGTTTGGCATACTGTGGCCGCTGCTTTGGCTGACGTCACGCCTCACTGCCCGTTCCTATCGCAAAAAAATATCCAGCGTAGACACGAGCGCGCGGAAAGCCTACGCCAAAGAACGGATTGATTTGAACCTGCACCCGAATACGTTGTTCTGTAAACATACATTCTGGGTTTTGGAAAAGCATGAAACGGTGGCCGAGGCGCGCGCGACGCTACGCAAAAAAATGCGCGAGCAATAACCAGGCGCTTACAGAAAGCCGGTCCAGCGCTCCCCGGCATCAAGCAATGCCTCAACCTCACTGATCGATGCGATGTTCATCAGCTTTTCCGGTACGTGCTGATAGCGAATCTCTCTCACACTGTGATTGGCCCACGTCACCCATTCGATCAATAACGCAAGCCCGGCGCTGTCCGAACGGGTTATTTCCGACAAATCGATAATGATACGACTGTGTGGCTCGAATGCTTTTTGGCCGCTATCGAGTAACCCGCGCACGGTGCTGAACGTCACCTCACCTGCAAGGCGAAACAAGCCGTCACCGTCATCGTGCAGGGTCGCATCGCTCATTCGCCAGACGCTTCCTTCTCAAGCCTTGCAATGACAGCATCTAGTGAGGTCTTCTTCACTTCACTGTCAATTTCAGCGCGGAAGTTCTTGATATAAGAAATTCCCTCAATCGTCACGTCGTACACCTTCCAACCCGCGTCGCAACGCTTGATCAACCCATAGTTCACCGGCACGGTTTCATCGTTATCGAGGGTCACAACCGTCTTGATCTGTGTGCGATTGCCTTTGGGTGCGCCACGCAAAGGCATGATTTCAACCAGTTCCTCGCGAAACTCCAGCACGCCAGCAGCATAACGCGACAACATCGCGTTGTAGAACCCATCGATAAAGCGTTTCTTCTGTTCATTGCTGGCGGTGCGCCAGTGCACGCCCAGAACCAGTCTTCCCGCGTAGTTGCGATCAAATCGCGGCGCAAGCAATTCGTCGACAAACTCGTAGAGTTTCTCCTGCTCCTGTTCGTAGGTTGCCCGGTTGGCGGCAAGCCCAACCTTGATATCGTCAACAGCACTAGTGATCAGTGCCATCGGATCTTCTTCTGCGGCAACGACCGGCATGGCCAACAGCGCACCCAACGCCAATACTGTAATGGACGCTATACCGAATTGCGTTTTCATCATGTTTCTCCGCACGGGGCTAATCACCGCCGTTAACCAAAAACTTGCCAATCAGGCTCTCAAGAACAATAGCGGATTGTGTGAAGATCAGCTCACTGCCCTCCTCCAGATATAGGTCTGAGCCACCGGCTTGCAAGCCGACATACTGTGAACCCAGCAACCCGGCCGTCAAAATACTCGCATCCGAATCATCCGGGAGGCGATCGAAGCGAGCATCGATTTTTAGTGTCACCACTGCGTTGAACGCATCTGGATCAAATTCAATCTTCGAGACTTGGCCGATCTTCACCCCCGCCATGGCAACCGGTGAGCGCACCTTCAGACCACCGATATTATCGAAGCGCGCCACAACCTCGTACGAACCGTGATCAAAAGACTGCAGGTTGGTCGTCTGCGTGGTCAGAAAGAACAGTGCCGCGAAGCCCAAGGCGACGAACAGTCCCGTCGCAATCTCTACTGCTTTGGTTTGTTGCATGTGAGCCTACCCAGTGCTGCCGATCGCGACAGCGGTAATCATGAAATCAAAAATTAAAATCGCAACAGCCGTGTTGACGACAGTACGTGTCGTCGCGCGGCCAACGCCCTCCGCGGTCGGAATCGCGTTGTAGCCTTCCCAAACGGCGATCAGGCTGGCGGTGATGCCAAACACAACACCCTTGATGATGCCTTCGTTGACGTCGTAGTCCGCAACCCCTTGGCGCAGCTCCGACCAGAACGCACCGCCGTCCAGCCCCATCAGTGGTACCGCAACGATATACGCCCCAAGAATGCCGACCGCAGTGAAGATGCAATTCAATAACGGCAGCGAGATCGCACCGCCCAGGAAGCGCGGAACAACCACTCGGGAAATAGGATCAACCGCCATCATCTCCATCGCTGACAATTGATCGGTTGTGCGCATCAAGCCAATTTCCGATGCCAGCGCCGTGCCGGCACGGCCGGCAAACAACAGCGCCGTGATGACCGGCCCCAACTCCTTCATCAAGGCCAGCGCGGCGAACTGCCCGACTACATCTTCGGCGCCGAAGCGCAGCAGATTGCTGTACGACTGCAACCCAATTACAGCACCGACAAAAAATCCGCAGACCATGATCAACATCAGCGATTGCGCGCCCGCTTTAAATACCTGACGCGACACCAGGCCGATACGTAACATGACAGCCGGTGACTCGCGCAGAAGGCGTACGAAAAACAGCTGTAGTGCACCAAAATTTCGCAGCGCTTCGGTCAGGGTATGCATGAATCAGGACTCGCCTTGATCGTCGACAGGCCGATCATTGAACAACTGGCTCGCATAATCGGGCGCCGGGAAATGAAATGGCACCGGACCATCGGCCATACCGTGCATAAATTGTCGCACGAGCTCAGATGGCGCATTGCTCAGCTCATCCGGACTGCCCGATGCCGCCACGCGCCCGTCGGAGATCAAATAGCTGCGATCAGCCACTGAGCTAATCTCCTGGACATCGTGACTGACAACAATCGATGAGATATTCAGCGCATCATTCATACGCCGAACCAAACGCACGATCACGCCCATCGAGATGGGGTCCAAACCGACAAACGGCTCGTCATAGATGAGTATTTTCGGATCCATCGCCATCGCACGCGCCAATGCCACGCGCCGTGCCATGCCACCCGAAAGCTCGCCAGGCTCCATATAAGCCGCCCCGCGCAGACCCACGGCATGCAACTTCGTCAGCACGATGTGGCGAATCAGCCGTTGCGGTAAATCGAAATGCTCGCGCAACGGAAAGGCCACGTTCTCGAACACATTCAGGTCGGTCAGCAATGCACCGTTCTGGAACAACATACCGATGTTGCGTCGTAGCTGGTACATCTGCGCCCGCCGCAATTCACCCAGCCATTGTCCGTCGACCCGTACCCGGCCTCGATCGGGCAGCAATTGGCCGGTAATCAACCGCAGTAACGTGGTTTTACCAGTGCCGCTCGGGCCCATGATGGCCGTCACCTCGCCTCGCTTGATCTCAAGGTTCAGGCCCTTGAAGATCTGCCGGCTACCCCTCGCATAATGAAGATCGTCAATCTCGACGATATTTTTCTGATCCATAGTGTCCCTGAGACCACGCACATCGAGTTTTGTGCCGCGACTTAGCAATTTATCTCGCCAATGTTGCATTCTTGCAACAACCAACAAGCCTTTTGCCGCCTACGCCGCCACCAGTCTTGACCATTTAATGCAACATGATACCAACACTGACCAGAGACGGAATGCCAATCCCCCGAATTGAGCCTTCGACTAAATAGGACTAAACTAGTCCTGATTTGGTTGGAGCCGCTCATGCTGAAGATCGGAAAATTGACGGACTACGCGACAATCGTACTGTCGACGCTTGCCGATTGCGGCTCAGCGCCAACGCCTGCGCGCGATTTGGCTGATCGAACCGGCATTGGCAGCGCCACGGTCGCAAAGCTACTGAAATCGCTACAACGCGCAGATTTGGTCGAGTCCGCGCGTGGCATACGCGGTGGGTATCAACTGGCCAAATCAGCAACGCAAATCTCAGCGGCGGACATCATCGAAGCGATCGAAGGCCCGGTGGCGCTCACCAGTTGCTCGCAGGCCCATACCAGCTGTGACCTGGAGTCAGTGTGCGGCATGGGCCCGGCTTGGCAACAAATCAACACCGGCATTGTCAACGCGTTACGGGCGATCAGCCTGGACGATATGCGCAACAAACGTGATATCCCGATCGACATTCCGCTCAGACCACTCAACCAGAGCGCTGTATTCAGCTCAGCGCATGCCAGCAATTCACGGCGAGAAGCATGAATACCAAAGCGCAGGATGTCAGCGATTTCGTTGACCAGAAATACAAACACGGCTTTGTTACCGATATCGAATCGGACACATTCCCGCCTGGATTGGATGAATCGGTCGTCCGCGCGATTTCTGCCAGAAAAGACGAGCCCGAGTGGATGCTCGAATGGCGTTTAAAGGCCTATCGACTCTGGCAGCAGATGCCAGAGCCGGATTGGGCCCACATCGAACATCCACCCATCGACTACAACGCGATTTCGTACTTTTCGGCACCCAAGAAGGACTCGGACAAGCCTCAAAGCCTGGACGAGGTCGACCCGAAGCTCTTGGAAACCTACGACAAGCTGGGCATACCGCTGCACGAGCGCGCCCGATTGGCAGGCGTTGCCGTCGATGCGGTGTTTGATAGCGTGTCGGTAACGACGACGTTCCGCGACAAGCTCGCTGAAGCGGGTGTCATTTTCTGCTCGTTCTCCGAAGCAGTGAAAGAACACCCGGAACTGGTCCGACAATATCTGGGCAGCGTCGTACCCCAACGCGATAACTACTTCGCCGCACTCAATAGTGCAGTATTCAGCGATGGCTCATTCGTCTATATCCCACCGGGTGTGCGCTGCCCGATGGAGTTGTCGACCTATTTCCGCATCAACGAGCTCAACACCGGACAATTCGAACGGACGCTGATCGTCGCCGATGAGGGTGCGTATGTCAGCTACCTCGAGGGTTGTACCGCACCGATGCGCGATGAAAACCAACTTCACGCAGCCGTGGTTGAGCTCGTCGCCATGGACGATGCGCAGATCAAATACTCGACGGTTCAGAACTGGTATCCCGGTGATGAGGAAGGCAAAGGCGGGATCTATAATTTTGTGACCAAACGCGGCGACTGCCGTGGCGATCGCGCGAAAATCTCCTGGACTCAGGTCGAAACCGGCTCGGCCATCACCTGGAAATACCCGAGCTGCATCCTGCGAGGCGATGACTCGATCGGTGAATTTTATTCAGTCGCGGTTACCAACAACTTCCAGCAAGCTGATACCGGCACCAAAATGCTGCATATCGGCAAGAACACGCGAAGCACGATCGTCTCCAAGGGTATCTCTGCAGGTAAGTCGCAGAACGCCTACCGAGGCCTCGTCAAGGTGCTGCCGCAGGCCGCTGGTGCGCGTAATTACACCCAATGCGATTCGCTGTTAATCGGCAGTCGCTGCGGTGCGCATACGTTCCCGTACATGGAGGTCAAAAACTCGACTGCCAAGGTCGAACATGAGGCCACCACCTCGAAGATTGCTGACGATCAGTTGTTCTATTGTCGCCAACGCGGGATCGGTGAAGAGGATGCGGTCAGTCTGATCGTAAATGGTTTTTGCAAAGACGTTTTCCGCGAGCTGCCAATGGAGTTCGCGGTTGAAGCGCAAGCGCTGCTCAATGTCAGCCTCGAAGGCGCAGTGGGATAACATCATGACTCTTTTGACAATTGACAACCTCAAGGCTCAGGTTGGGGACACCGATATCCTCAACGGACTATCGATGAATATCCAAGCAGGCGAGGTGCATGCCATCATGGGACCGAACGGTTCCGGCAAGAGCACGCTGGCGAACGTGCTGGCCGGACGCCCGGGTTATGAAGTCACAGCGGGTAGCGTGAGTTTTGCCGGCGAAGATCTGTTGGAGATGGAAGCCGAAGAACGTGCGCACTCAGGTGTTTTTCTCGCATTCCAATATCCGATCGAAATCCCTGGCGTTAATAACACCTACCTGTTGCGCGCTGCTCTTAATGCGATCCGCGAAGCGCGTGGCGAGGACGAAATCAGTGCCGTGGAGTTCATGAAACTGGCGCGTGAAAAAATGGCCGCAATGCAGATGAATCCGGCATTTTTGAATCGTGGCGTCAACGAGGGCTTTTCTGGCGGCGAAAAAAAGCGCAATGAAGTATTTCAGATGAGCGTGCTGGAGCCGAAGCTCTGCATTCTGGATGAGACGGATTCCGGATTGGACATTGACGCGTTAAAGGTCGTTGCCGATGGTGTTAACGCACTGCGTGACCCTGACCGTGCATTTCTGATGGTCACGCACTATCAACGCTTGCTCGACTACATTGAGCCGGACTTTGTACACGTACTGGCCAATGGCCGTATCATCAAATCCGGTGACAAGACTCTGGCACTGGAGCTCGAAGAACGCGGTTACGACTGGCTGCTCGAAGCCCCCGCCGCATGAGTGTCGTCTCGTTACAAGATGCTCTGGGGGCGCTGCCTAAACAGTCGGCGCAACACCAACGCGATGCGGCCGCGACACTCGCCGAAGTCGGGTTTCCCGGCAAGCGAACGGAGCGCTGGAAGTACACACCGTCCAAGCCTTTCGAAGCATTTGCTTTGCTGGCTCTGGCGCGCGAAGCAACCTCGCTACAGCGCATGCCCACCGACTTACCGAGCGAGTGGGTGCAAGCGGTTCAACCCCATTGGCAACTGGTGCTGATCGATGGTGTGGTCAGTGAAGCGCACACCAAACTGCCCGAGGCCGTTGAGCTGCAGCGCCGCATCGAGGCACTGCCCGTCACGGCACATGCGGACAATGCGCTATTGTTGTTGAATCGCGCCATCCCGGGTAGCACCTGTACGCTGCGTATCCCGAACGCGGTCCAGATCATCGAACCTGTACATGTTCTGCACGTCGCCAGCGCCGAGAGCGTATTGGCCCAAACGCAGATTCGCGTCGACTGCCAACCAGGCAGTCGTGTTCATCTGGTCGAACACATCATCAGCTCGGCCGAGGTCATGCACAATCTTGCGTTACAGATTGACCTGGAAAGCGCAGCTCAGTGCCAGCACACACGCCTGCAAACCACATCTCCTGACGCTCTGATCAGCACGCGCATTGATGCGCAAGTTGCCGAGAACGCACGCTTTGAAACGCTGAGCATCGACACCGGTGGTGACCTGGTCCGCAACGACCTGAACATTAGCTTGGCGGGCGAACAGGCACACGCGACACTCAATGGCGTCTATTTGCTCGATGGCAAGCAGCATGTCGACAACCACACACTGGTACGCCATAACTCACCGAATACCACTAGCAGTGAAGACTACCGCGGCGTACTGCGCGCTCGATCGCGTGCCATCTTCAATGGCAAGGTCTACGTCGCAAAAGGCGCAGACGGCACCGATGCCAGTCAGTCGAATCGAAACCTACTGTTATCCGATCATGCAGAAATCGACACCAAGCCTGAACTGGAGATCTATGCTGACGACGTGAAGTGTGCACACGGCGCCACCGTCGGGCAGTTCGATGATGATGCACTGTTTTATCTGCGCTCGCGGGGTGTCGACCATGCCACGGCAACACAGCTACTGACGTTCGCCTTTTGTCGCGAAGCGCTAACAGATATAGACGACTCAGTGCTGCGTGCCTACTGCGACGCGATGATCGCCGAGCAGATTCCTGATTTCACCGCCCTGGACGCCGAGCTTTGAGTGTAGCGATCGAAAATCACACAACACTTGCGCAGCGCATGTCGCCGTTACGCGAGCAATTTCCAGCGCTTCACCAGCAGGTCAATGGCCATACTCTGGCCTACCTCGACAGTGCGGCCTCCTCCCAACGGGCGCAGCCTGTGATCGACGCGATGCAGGCCTACGAGCATGCTGATCATGCGAACGTCCACCGAGGCGTACACACCCTCAGCCACCGTGCAACCGATGCCTATGAATCTTCGCGAGAAGACGTCGCACGCTTCATCAACGCAAATCACTCACGTGAGGTGATCTTCACGCGCGGCACGACCGAGGGCATCAACCTCGTCGCTTATAGTTTTTTGCTACCGCGACTTAAAACCGGCGACGAAATTGTGCTGACCCATCTTGAGCATCACGCCAATATCGTGCCGTGGCAGCTCATCGCCGAACGTACCGGTGCATGCATCAAAGTCGCACCGGTTGAAGATGACGGACGCGTTGATGCCGAGGCAGTCACCGCATTGTTGAATGACAAAACCGTGATGGTCGCCATCAGCGCCGTGTCCAACGCGCTAGGTACGATCCTACCGCTGGCCGACATTATTCCCGCTGCGAAGGCACGCGGTATTCCGGTTCTAGTCGACGGTGCACAGGCGGTGCCGCATTCAGTCGTCGACGTGCAAGCACTCGACGCCGATTTTTTTGTTTTCTCCGCGCACAAGATGGTTGGACCAACCGGGATCGGCGTACTCTGGGGTCGCGAAGCAATACTGGAAGATATGCAGCCGTGGCAAGGTGGCGGCGACATGATCAATGAGGTTCGGTTCGAAGGCACAACGTTCGCCAAGCTACCGTACAAATTCGAAGCTGGAACTCCGAACATTGTCGGCGCCGTAGGCCTTGGTGCCGCCGTACGTTTTTTGGAACAGGTCGGCATGGCAGACATCGCCGCGTGGGAGCAGTATCTGCTCGACTATCTGACACAGCAGATGCAGGCCCAGGATGATATTCGCCTGATTGGCACAGCACCGAATAAGGCGGCGGTGCTGTCGTTCCTGATGGACGACGTCCATCCGCATGATCTGGGTACCATCGTCGATCAGAAAGGTGTCGCTATCCGCACTGGGCATCATTGTGCAATGCCGGTTATGCAGCACTTTGATGTACCCGGCACAGCGCGTGCTTCGTTGGCCTTCTATAATAACACTGATGATATCGATGCATTGGTTGAGGCACTGGCCGATGTGCGTCGAATGCTTCGATGAGTAGCGACCTGTATCGCCAACAGGTCCTTCAGCATGCACGCGCGCCAGTTAACCGGCGTATCAACAACAATGCAACCATAAAGGTGCGTGGAGATAATCCACTCTGCGGCGACCAACTGGACGTTTATGTCTGTACCTGCAAGGAGCGCATTGACGATGTGTCGTTTGAAGGGTCCGCCTGCGCAATCAGCATCGCATCCGCCTCGATGATGAGCACGATGCTGAGCGGGCAGAGACAACAGGATGTCGCCGATACGACCGCACAGGTACTGGACATGCTCAACAGTGATCCACAAGCACCGATTCCCGGGACACTGCAAGCGCAGCCCGTTGCTGCGCTCGCCGCCGTACGGCACTATCCATCACGAGTTAAATGCGCCACGCTGCCGTGGCAGGCGGCCGCCGAAGCGCTTGCTGGCGGTGCGTCGCGCGTGACCACCGAAACGAACAACCACTGACAGCAACATCATGTATTCACCAGATAGCGAACCATTCACTCTGCAACGCGATGTTACCGCCGTTGTGATCCCCATGGGCATGACCGTCACGCTGCGACAGAGTCAAACCGGCTACATCACACAGGGACTCGGCGGTAATTTCACCGTCTACATGGATGGCAGCTTGTTTCGGATCGACGGTAAGGATGCGGATGCGCTCGGCAAACAGCCCGTCCCGCCACCCGAGGTTCCAGACGACATCAGCGATGATGATTTCGAACAGATCATCTGGCGCCAGCTAAAGACCTGTTTCGATCCGGAGATTCCTGTGGACATTGTTGAGCTAGGCTTGGTCTACCGGGTCGACATCGAGCATAACGACGACGGCACCCGCGATGTTGAGGTCGATATGACGCTGACCGCACCGGGATGCGGTATGGGGGACATCATTGTTGGCGACGTACGTCAAAAAATTGCCTACGTACCTACCGTTGCCGATGTCCACGTTGAACTAGTATTCGATCCGCCCTGGAATCACATGATGATGAGCGAAGAGGCGCGACTGCAGACAGGCATGATGTACTGATGGGTCTAAAGCGACATACGCTGACCTTGATGCGCCACGCCAAATCGGATTGGTCTGACGATTCACTCTCCGATCATGATCGACCACTGAACGCGCGCGGTGAACGTGATGCACCCGAAATGGGAAAGCGACTCAAAGCGCTTGGCATACGCCCTTCTTTGCTGCTGACCAGCACCGCAACTCGTGCACTTGAAACCTGCAAGCACGTTGCCACCGCCATTGGGTTTCCGATCGAATTTGTCCATCGTGAGCGCTCTTTGTATCTCGCAGCACCCACGGACATGCTCAACGCGCTGAGCAATGAAGATCCTGCCTTTCATCATATCGTCATTTTTGCTCACAACCCTGGCATCAGTGAGTTGGCCAATCAACTATCGAATGGACTGGTTGGTCATATGCCAACGGGTGCCTATATCGCATTGGAAGCGAATGCACCGGACTGGCGCAGCTTTGCGCATGCCAATATCGGCGTGATCGGTTACGACTATCCGAAAAACCCCAACGGACCGATCAAACGCCTGTAAATAGGATGGCTGCAGATGCTTGTTCCAATTGCCAGGCTGCGCTTGCCAGCCTAATTGATGTTATTGACGTTTCACAGCCGCATCAGAAAGCGCCGCGAGCGCCTTGCTAACATTCGCCAACGGCTGCTCGCAGCCCGATACCTTATGGCGGGCTTGCAAATACGCCGGATCGTTATAAACCAGCCAGACGCGATCCGATTGGTCCTGATAAATCAGCGCTTTTTGCGGTAGATCGATACCGATTTCCTGATCGCATTGCATCAAGGGTGTACCGGCCTTGGGATTACCAAAAATCACGACCACTGTCGGTCGCAGCGATTGATTGACCTTCTGCGCACCAGCCGCATGATCTACCACTTCGAACAGGATCAAGCCCCTATTCCTCAGGATGCGACTTAACCGCGTCACGGTGGTATCCACATCGAAGTCGCTCCGTTTTCGAATTAGGCCGTCATTGGTTAACTCGGCCTGTGACTGTGTCTGTGCGGCGCAGCCGCCGATGAAAACAACTCCTATCAGTCCAATCACTATACGTATCATGCTGATGCTCTCACTCGTCCAGACTCAGTAGACTGGCATTGCCACCCACCGCAGCCGTGTTGTTGCTAATGGTGTATTCGTTTGCAAAGCGAGCCAAATAATGCGGACCGCCTGCTTTGGGGCCCGTGCCGGACAACCCACTGCCACCGAATGGCTGCACGCCAACCACCGCACCAACCATATTGCGGTTGATATACACATTGCCCGCCTGACTCAGTGCAGCAAGCTCGACCGAACGCGCATCGATTCGAGAATGCACCCCAAAGGTCAAACCAAAACCGGTTGCATTGATCGCATCCATTAACGCGCCAAGGTCTTTGCGTCGATAGCGCAATACGTGCACAACCGGGCCGAAGACCTCTTCCTGTAACGCCGAAATATCGTCGATTTCAATCAACGTTGGGGGCACGAAATCGCCGTGATCACAATTCGACGGCACCGTGCACTGTTTAACGAGCGTCTGCGACGTCTTCATACGCTCGATATGTGCCAGCAATCGATCACGTGCCGCCACATCGATCACCGGACCGACATCCGTTGCCAGTGAAGCCGGATCTCCGATGATTAACTCGTCCATCGCGCCCTGCAGCAGTTCAATGACGCGCGGCGCTACATCCTCCTGAACGCACAACACGCGCAAGGCAGAACACCGCTGCCCGGCGGAATTAAACCCGGATTGCACGGCATCCTTGACCACCTGTTCGGGCAATGCCGAGCTGTCGACCACCATCGCATTTTGACCGCCGGTTTCCGCAATCAAAACGCCGATCTGACCATCTCTTGCTGCCAGCGCTCGATTGATGCGTTGCGCAGTCGCGGTAGACCCGGTGAACGCCACACCTGCGACTCGCGCATCGCCAGTTAATTCACTACCAACAGTCTGGCCAGTACCTGGTACCACCGCCAGCACTTCAGCCGGGATGCCAGCC
This sequence comes from Pseudomonadota bacterium, assembly GCA_039187375.1. GTDB lineage: Bacteria > Pseudomonadota > Gammaproteobacteria > Steroidobacterales > Woeseiaceae > CALBPI01. The sequence continues at coordinate 5,533 of JBCCZN010000036.1, read as the reverse complement.
TCGATCATCAGCTCACTGGCGCGAATCGCAACGATACTGGTTTGCTCCGCAGGCTTGGCCACAACCACATTGCCCGCAGCCAGTGCAGCGGCCACCTGTCCAACAAAAATCGCTAACGGAAAATTCCACGGACTGATACAGACAAAAATGCCCCTGCCGCGCAGTCCCAGCACATTGCGCTCGCCCGTCGGTCCTGGCAGTAGCGTTGGTTCGGAAAACTCGGACTCCGCCTGAGCGGCGTAATAACGCAGGAAATCCACCGCCTCGCGCAGCTCGGCAATCGCATCGGGAATGCTCTTGCCAGCTTCTCGAATACACAATGCCAGCAACTCATCGCGCTGGGTCTCAAATAGATCTGCGGCAGCCCGCAATGCTTCGGCACGCTTCGCAGCGGCCGACAATCGCCATGCCGGCCATGCTGCGGCGACACAGTCCAGAGCCGCTTTGGCACTTTTGTCATCGGCAAACTGCACCGTACCCACAACGTCACTGCGATCAGCCGGATTGGTGCTGTCATGCACTTCGCCGGATGGTTTGAAGCCAGCGATCAGGGGCACCACGGCGTAATCACGCCTGGATTGTTGCATCAGCCCCGAATACAACTCGCTCAGCGCTTGTCTGTCCGGTAGATTCAATCCAGCGGCGTTTCGTCGTCGCTCGCCATACATCGCCTCGGGTAAGACTATTTTGGGATGCGGTACCTGGGCAAACGTCGCGAGCTCGGCAATCGGATCCGCAACCAGATCGTCAATATTTGCCGATTCATCAACGATGCGATTCACGAATGACGTATTGGCGCCGTTTTCTAACAAACGCCGCACTAGATACGGCAGAAGATCTTCATGACTGCCGACCGGGGCGTAAACCCGACACGGCCGGTTATAGCGTTCGGTGTCGACAATGGCGTCGTACAACTCCTCGCCCATACCGTGCAGTCGCTGGAACTCAAAATCATCACGACCGCCGGCATGCTGCAACACGAACGCCAGCGTGTGGGCATTGTGGGTTGCGAACTGGGAATACAGTGCGTCGCCCGCATCGAGCATGACGCGTGCGCAGGCCAGGTAACTAATGTCCGTATTGCCCTTGCGGGTGAACACCGGATACCCCGGCAGCCCCAACTCCTGTGCATGCTTGACTTCAGTGTCCCAGTACGCGCCTTTAACCAGGCGTACTGGAATCCGACGACCGGTGCTATTAGCAAGCGTCACCAGCCAGCGAATCACAGCAAGCGCGCGCTTTTGATAGGCCTGCACAGCCAGTCCCAGTCCGGTGTAGCCTTGCAGTGACGGATCGCGATAGACCCGCTCGAAAATTTCCAGTGAAATCTCGAGCCGATCTGCTTCCTCAGCATCCATCGTCAAGGCGATCCCCTGATCCTTCGCGCGTACCGCCAGCGACAACATGGCTTCAGCCAATTCATCGACGACGCTGGCACGGCGCGAGAACTCATAACGCGGGTGTAATGCCGAGAGTTTCACCGAGATACTCGGCGCCGCGAACATGTCACCAATGGTATTACTCTGGCCAATTTTGTCGATCGCGTCAGCATAAGCCGCCAGATAACGCGCAGCATCCTCACGTGTCAGGGCTGCCTCGCCGAGCATGTCATACGAATATCGATAGGGTTTGTTGTTTCCCTTGTCGGCCCGCTTCAGTGCATTACCGATCGTGCGCCCCATGACGAATTGATGGCCCATGATCTTCATCGCCTGTCGCATCGCACTGCGTACCACAGGCTCCCCGGCTCGACTGACCAATTTCTGGAACACACCCGCCGGATCCAGTTTCGCACCGCGATCCAGGTCCAATACCTTACCGGTCAACATCAGACCCCATGTACTGGCATTGACGAAAAGCGAATCCGAGCTACCCATATGCGATGACCAGTCCGCCATCGACAATTTGTCCGCAATCAGACGATCCGCCGTGTCCGAATCGGGAATTCGCAACAGCGCCTCTGCAATGCACATCAGCATGATGCCTTCCTGCGAAGACAGATCATACTGCTGCAGGAACGCATCGAGACCTGATTGCTGCTCAGTCAACGAGCGCACGTGCCGAACCAGATCACTCGCAGTCGAATGCACCTGCGAGGCCAAGGCGTCAGTGGGTTGTGCGATGCCAACCAGCGTTTGAACGGTTGTCGCCTCATCGGCCAGGTAGGCGGGCTCGCAGCCGGTTAGCGGTCCGCCCAATGCAGCGGAAGTGTCCGTGGTTGCCTTAGTCATCACGACCCTTGTATGTGTCTTTGAATTGTCGGATTTGCCGACGGGTATGTTTGTCTGGACGACCGTGGGTGCGTGGCATCCCCTGCCGGTCTGATTTCAGAGCTTCGCGCAGTTGTTCGCGCGCCGCAATACTTTCGACCGTCTCCAAATAGCAGGCCTGTGCCTCCTTCGCTGGACCCCGACGGGCCGGCAGATCGACAACATCAACCACCCAGGTCAATCGCTCGCGTCGGATTGTCAACTGATCGCCCGGCGCAACCGGTTGAGCGGGTTTGGCTCGCTCGCCATTACGCTCAACATGCCCGCCGGTGACCGCTGCACTCGCCTGTCCCCGGGTTTTGTAAAACCGGGTAAAGAACAGCCATTTATCAATGCGCAGACCAGCGGGCATTAACGTCGACCGATGCTAGAATAGCGAGTCTGATTCACATGGGGAGCATAACTGTGACGCAGGCTTTTCTCGAGACCCTTGCTCGCAATACTGAACAATTGCACGGCGATGGTTTGTTCAAGACTGAACGTGAAATCCGCGGCCCTCAGGATGGCGCGGTTGACGTCGCCGGTGACGGCAGCGATGCGGTCATCAACCTGTGCGCCAACAACTATCTGGGGCTTGCCAATCATCCCCATGTCGTTGCCGCTGCGCACCAGGCGCTGGATGACTTCGGCTACGGTATGGCGTCGGTGCGATTCATCTGTGGTACCCAGACTATTCACACCGATCTGGAAGCACGCATCAGTGCCTTTCTTGGCACCGAGGACACGATCCTCTACCCGTCATGCTTTGACGCCAACGGCGGATTATTCGAGACGATTCTGACGCCGGAAGATGCCGTGATCTCGGATGCGCTGAACCATGCCAGCATCATCGATGGCATCCGCCTGTCTAAAGCCCAGCGCTTTCGTTTCGCCCATAACGATATGGCCGACCTGGAAGCCAAACTGATCGAGACTCGTGGTGCGCGCGTGCGCCTGATTGCCACAGACGGCGTATTCTCGATGGACGGCACGATAGCCAACTTACCAGCCATCCGCGCACTAGCTGACCAATACGATGCGCTGATTATGATGGACGATTGCCACGCGACCGGCTTTCTCGGAGCGACCGGTCGGGGCACCCATGAACATCATGACCTGATCGGCAAGATCGATGTGATCACCGGCACACTGGGCAAAGCGCTGGGCGGTGCCTCAGGCGGCTACACCAGTGGCCGCAAAGAGATCATAGGTTGGCTACGGCAGCGCTCACGTCCGTATTTATTCTCCAACACACTGGCGCCCACCATCGCTGCTACCTCAATTGCGGTGCTCGATCTGATCGACAACGATACCAGTCTGCGGGACAACCTGTTCCGCAATGCGCGCTATTTCCGCGACCAGATGACAGCGCTTGGTTTTTCACTCAAACCAGGCGAGCACCCGATTATTCCCGTCATGCTCGGCGATGCCAAACTGGCAACCGACATGGCTGATGCCTTGCTCGACGAAGGCGTCTACGTGATTGGCTTTGCGTTCCCGGTAGTCCCGCGCGGCGAGGCGCGCATCCGCACACAAATGTCCGCAGCCCACACACTGGCGGATCTTGATAAGGCCGTGGAGGCGTTCGCGACCGTCGGGCGCCGATTCGGCGTGATTTAAGTCGTCGTATGAAAGCACTAACGAAAAAATTCAGCGAACCCGGTATCTGGATGGATGACATCGCGGAGCCCGATATCGGCCCCAACGATGTGCTGATTCAGGTGCACAAGACGGCGATCTGCGGCACCGACATGCACATTTATCACTGGGATAAATGGGCGCAGAATACGATCCCGGTACCCATGGCGGTCGGGCACGAATTTGCCGGACGTATCGTGGCCTACGGGAGTGAGGTGCGAGGCTTCCACGAAGGTGACCGTGTGTCGGCGGAGGGGCATGTCACCTGTAGTGTCTGTCGCAATTGCCGTGCCGGTCGGCGCCATCTTTGCATCAACACAGACGGTATTGGCGTCAATCGTGCCGGCGCATTCGCTGAGTACATCTCGGTGCCGGCGTTCAATGTGTTCAAACTGCCGGATGCGATCAGCGACGACATGGCTGCGATTCTGGACCCTCTGGGCAACGCCACCCATACCGCGTTGTCGTTCGATATGGTCGGAGAGGACGTTCTAATCACCGGTGCGGGTCCGATTGGCGTCATGGCCGTCGCGATTGCCAGGTATGCCGGTGCACGACACATCGTCATCACCGACATTAATGAGTATCGGCTGGATTTGGCGCGTCAATTGGGGGCTACGGTCGCGGTCAATGTCTCTGACACCACACTCGATCAGGTGATGCAAGATCTGGGCATGACCGAGGGTTTCGACGTCGGCCTGGAAATGTCGGGCAATGGCCACGCGCTTCGTGACCTGTTGCGGGTCATGCACCACGGCGGCAATGTGGCACTGCTGGGCATCCCTCCGGACGACACCGCCATCGACTGGAATCAGGTGATCTTCAAAGGTCTGGTCCTCAAAGGCATCTATGGTCGCGAGATGTTCGAGACCTGGTACAAAATGACAAGCATGCTGCAAAGTGGCTTGAACCTCGATGCCATCATCACGCACCGCTTTCCGGTTGCTGAGTTTCAGCAAGCATTCGATATGATGGCCAGTGGCCATTCCGGCAAGATCATACTCGACTGGGCCGCATAAAAAACGCCGACGGAGCACAAGCTCCGTCGGCGTTCGTTCAATACGCAGCAGCCGCTAGCGGATATCGCAGAAGCACTCCGCATAGGTATGCAACGGATCATTGAAACGAGAGAGTTTCGCCAATTCCCGCTCCACCAGTGACATCGCCTGCGAGACATTCGGATAGCGCGGTGCCAGCCAGGTGGGCGACACGCCGAATTTCGCGCTGGCGTCCAACAACTGCATCAGGAACTGCTCCTCCTCCGACAACTGCGGCTCAATGAAGCGGGTGTCATAGTCACCGTCGCTCAACGATGCCGCCTCAGCAGCCAACGCGATGGCATCATCAATGTTACCGATGACATCAATCAGACCATTGTCTTTCGCTTCTCTACCCAACCAAACCTTACCCTGGGCAATCGCATCGACCTCGTCGTAGGTCATGTCACGATTTTGGGCGACACCGTTCACAAAGTCGTCATAGCCATTTTCGATGTTCAGCTGCAGCACTCGTTTGACCTTATCGGTGAGTGCCCGGTCGACACGCATCGCACCGGCAATTTCCGTTGAGCCAACGCCGTCGGTGTAAACACCAAGTCGAGCCAGTGAGCGCTCAAACGTCGGCAGCATGCTGAGAATTCCGATTGA